>JAJRXL010000174.1 GCA_024276335.1 Bacteroidota bacterium | reverse complement strand
CTTCGACGGGTTTCGCTCTTCGCACGAGGTCTTGAAAGTCGAAGAACTCACCCTTGACGACATGCGCGCTATGATCGATGACGAGCTGGTGCGCGAGCACCGCGCCCGCGCCCTCTCCCCGTAACATCCCGTCCTGCGCGGTTCGGCCCAGAACCCGGACGTGTTCTTCCAGGCCCGCGAAACGGTCAACCCGTTCTACAATCGTTGTCCGGACATCTTCCAGGAAATGTTCGACAAGTTTGCCGAGCTTACCGGCCGCCAGTACCACTTGTTCGATTACATGGGCGACCCCGAGGCGGAGCGGGTTATTGTTCTCATGGGTTCCGGCGCGGAGACCGTCCACGAAACCGTGGAGTACCTCCAGAAGCGGGGTGAGAAAATCGGTGTCGTCAAGGTGCGGATGTACCGGCCTTTCTCCGTGGCCCATCTCATGAAAGCTCTTCCCGCCTCGGTGAAGCGCATCGCCGTGCTCGACCGTACAAAGGAGCCGGGCAGCGACGGCGAACCGCTCTACAAGGACGTCGTCACCGCGCTCGTCGAGGCACAAACCACGGGTATCCTGCCCACCGCAAAAATGCCCCTCGTCGTGGGCGGGCGTTACGGGCTTTCTTCCAAGGAATTCACTCCCGCCATGGTAAAAGGCATCTTCGACGAGCTGGCGAAAGAAAAGCCCCTTAATCACTTCACCATCGGTATCGTGGATGACGTTACACACACGAGCCTCGACTACGATCATTCCTTTTCCACGGAACCCGACGACGTGTTCCGCTGCATGTTCTACGGCCTGGGCGCCGACGGCACCGTGGGCGCCAACAAGAACTCCATCAAGATCATCGGGGAGGGAACGGACAACTACGCCCAGGGTTACTTCGTGTACGACTCGAAGAAGTCCGGTTCCATAACCGTTTCCCACCTGCGCTTCGGACCGCGCCCCATTCATTCCACCTACCTGGTCAGCCGGGCCAACTTCATCGGCTGCCACCAGTTCGTATTCCTGGAGACACAGGATATGCTGAAGCACGCGGTGGAGGGCGCCACTTTCCTGCTCAACGCCCCCTATCCTCCCGACGAGGTCTGGAATCACCTCCCCCGGCCGGTGCAAAAGCAAATCGTTGACAAGAAGCTCAAGCTCTATGTCATCGACGCCTACGCCGTGGCCAAGGAAGCGGGCATGGGACAGCGCATCAACACGATCATGCAGGTGTGCTTCTTCGCCATCAGCGGTATCCTCCCGCGTGATGAAGCCATACAGAAAATCAAGGACGCCATCAGGAAAACATACGGCAGTAAGGGCGACGAGGTGGTTCGCAAGAACTTTGCCGCCGTGGACATGACGCTGGAGCACCTCCACGAGGTCAAGGTGCCGGCCGAAGTCACCAGCGCCATCGAGCTCCCGCCCATCGTGCCCGACGAGGCGCCGCAGTTCGTGCGCGAGGTGACGGCGGAAATCATCGCGGGCCGCGGCGACGAAATTCCCGTGAGTAAGTTCCCCGTGGACGGCACCTTTCCGACCGGCACCGCCGCCTGGGAAAAACGGAATATCGCGCTCGAGGTCCCGGAATGGGACACCGAGGTGTGCATCCAGTGCGGGAAGTGCGTGATTATCTGCCCCCACGCCGCCATCCGCGCCAAGGTGTACGACGCGGAAGTTCTTGCCGACGCTCCCGAGACGTTCAAGAGCGCGGATTACCGGGGGAAGGAATTCGGCCCCAAGAAATATACGCTCCAGGTCGCGGTGGAAGACTGCACCGGCTGCTACCTGTGCGTGGAATTCTGCCCGGCCAAGAACAAGCAGGAAACCCGCCTGAAAGCCATCAACATGGTTCCCCAGGAACCGCTGCGCGAGCGGGAACGCCGGAACTGGGATTTCTTCCTGCGCATCCCCGAAATCGACCGCCGTCTCATCGGCGTGAACACGGTCAAGGGCACGCAGTTCCTCGAACCGCTGTTCGAGTTCTCGGGCGCCTGCGGCGGCTGCGGCGAGACGCCCTACGTGAAACTGGTGAGCCAGCTTTTCGGCGACCGTGCCATCATCGCCAACGCTACCGGCTGCTCGTCCATCTACGGCGGCAACCTGCCCACGACCCCCTGGACGAAAAACCGCGACGGGCGCGGCCCGGCCTGGAGTAACTCCCTGTTCGAGGACAACGCGGAGTTCGGCCTCGGCTTCCGTCTCACCATCGACAAGCATACCGAGCATGCCCGTGAACTCCTGGCGGAATTGTCCGCGCACCTCGGCGATGAACTCGTGCAGGCGCTGCTCAACGCCGACCAGTCCGACGAAGCAGGCATTTACGAACAACGGGAGCGGGTGGAGATCCTCAAGAAAAAACTGGAAGACCTGGGGACACCGGAGGCGAAGAACCTGCTGTCGCTGGCGGATTTCCTCGTCAAGAAAAGCGTGTGGATCATGGGCGGCGACGGCTGGGCCTACGACATCGGCTACGGCGGACTCGATCACGTCCTTGCCTCGGGACGGAACGTCAACGTGCTGGTGCTGGACACGGAAGTGTATTCCAACACCGGAGGCCAGATGTCCAAGGCAACGCCGATGGGAGCGGTGGCCAAATTCGCCGCCGCGGGCAAGCCGCTGGCCAAAAAGGACCTGGGCGCCATTGCCATGACCTATGGCAACATCTACGTGGCCCAGATCGCCATGGGCGCAAACGACACCCAGACTGTCCGCGCCATCCTGGAAGCGGAAGCCTACGAGGGACCTTCGCTCATCATTGCCTACAGCCCCTGCATCGCCCACGGGTACGACTTGCGGTACGGCGCCGAACAGCAAAAGCGCGCCGTGGACAGCGGCTATTGGCCCCTGTACCGGTACAACCCGCTGAATCTCCGGCAGGGCAAGAATCCGCTCAAGCTGGAATCGCGTCCGCCAAAGATATCCCTCAAGGATTTCGCGTACAACGAAACACGGTTCCGCATGTTGACCAAGAGCATGCCGGAACGGGCGAAGATGCTTCTGGAAAAGGCCCAGGAAAACGTCACCAAACATTACCACTGGTACGAACAATTGGCAGCCCTGGATTTCAGCGGTAACGGCAAGGCCGGATAACCGTTTCTGTTGCTTCGTTGGAGGGGTTTACAACCCCTTCATCGATGTGACTTTTTACTGTTCTCACGATCGAAAAAACGGATAACGACATGGATATCTCCACGACGTACATGGGTATGAAGCTGAAGAACCCCCTGGTCGCTTCTGCTTCTTCCCTTTCAAAAGAAATCGACACTATCCGCACCATGGAAGACAACGGGCTTTCCGCCGTGGTGCTCTATTCCCTGTTCGAGGAACAGCTCACCCAGGAGGAGCACGCCCTCGATCGCTTCCTCCTGCAAGGCACCGAGAGCTTCGCGGAATCCCTCTCGTACTTCCCGGACATGCAGAATTACCACCAGGGACCCGACGAATATCTCAATCATCTCCGCCGGGCAAAAGAAGCGGTTGACATCCCGGTGATTGCCAGTCTCAACGGCGTCTCCGCCGGGGGATGGATGGACTATGCCCGCAAGATCGAGGAAGCCGGCGCGGACGCCCTGGAACTGAACATCTACTACGTCGCCACCGGCATGGAACTCACATCCGCCGAGGTCGAATCCATGTACATCGAGGACGTGAAACGCATCAAGGCGACCGTCTCCATTCCCGTGGCGGTGAAAATCAGCCCGTTCTTCAGCGCCCTGGCCAACGTGGCCCGGCAACTGGACGAGGCGGGAGCGGACGCCCTCGTCCTCTTCAACCGCTTCTACCAGCCGGACATCGACCTGGAGAAGCTGGAAGTGTTTCCGAATCTCATCCTAAGTACCGAGCACGAGATGCGCCTGCCTCTCCGGTGGATCGCCGTGCTCTACGGGCGCATCAAGGCAAACCTCGCCGCCACTACGGGCATCTACACCGCGGACGACGTTCTCAAGATGCTCATGGCCGGCGCGGACGTGACCATGCTATGCTCCACACTGTACCGCAACGGCATCGAGCACGCCCGCACGATACTGGCGCGGCTCCAAGCATGGATGGAGGAACACGAGTACGTCTCCGTTACACAAATGAAGGGCTCCATGAGCCAGAAGAACGTGGCGGAACCGGCGGCCTTCGAACGCGCGAACTACATGAAGACCTTGCAATCCTTCGATCCCGGCAAGATGTAGGACGGGAGCCCTTCCATGCACGATTCCACTTCGACACGCCAATCCGTCCAGCAGTACTACGGGGAGGTACTCCGGAATTCCTCGGACCTACGGACCAGTACCTGCTGCACTATTGATGACATGAACCCATACCACCGGGAAATCCTTTCCCAAATCGCGGACGAAATCATCGAGAAGTTCTACGGCTGCGGCTCGCCCGTACCCGACGCCATCGAGGGATGCACGGTGCTCGATCTCGGGTGCGGCACCGGGCGCGACGCCTACCTCGTATCCAGCCTGGTGGGGCCGAATGGGCGCGTCATCGGGATCGATATGACGGAAGAACAACTGAACGTCGCAAGGAAATACATCGACATCCAGGCGGAACGATTCGGTTACGCGAAATCCAACGTGGAATTCCGCCACGGATACATCGAGGACCTGTCGGGCGCGGGCATCGCCGATAATTCCATCGACGTGGTCATCTCCAACTGCGTCGTCAACCTCTCGCCCGACAAGCGGGCGGTATTTTCCGAGATCTTCCGCGTCCTCAAGCCGGGAGGCGAGCTGTATTTTTCCGATATCTTCGCGGGGCGCCGTGTTCCCGAGGAGTTACGAAAAGATCCCGTGCTCTACGGCGAGTGCCTGTCCGGCGCCATGTACATCGAGGATTTTCGCAGGCTGCTCCGGGATTGCGGTTGCCTGGATTACCGGGTCGTTTCCACCCGGAGCGTTTCACTGGACGACGAGGAAATGGAAAAGAAGGCAGGCATGATCGACTTCTATTCCCTGACCATCCGCGCGTTCAAGCTCGATACCCTGGAAGATGTTTGCGAGTACTACGGCCAGGTCACGTACTACCTCGGCACGATTCCAGGCGCTCCGCACGAATTCATCCTCGACGACCACCACGTGTTCGAAACCGGTCGGCCGGCGCTCGTGTGCGGAAACACCGCCGCCATGCTGGCGGAAACGCGCTTCGCCCGGCATTTCCGCGTGGTCGGCGATCGATCCGTACATTACGGCCCGTTCGACTGCGCGCCCGCCGCGTCTTCCACAAGCGACGGTGCAGAAACAATATCCGGCTGCTGCTGATTCACGTTCTAAAGTCCAAGGTCCACAGAAGCGGTATACGGAAGCGAGACCTTGTGTGCGTGTTCCGTCGTCCGTGGTCCGCCCTTCGACTCCGCTCAGGGCTTCGTTCAGAGTAACAATGAAGTCAGTACATCATGAGCATCATCTGTCGTCCATCGTCCGTCGTCTGTCGTCTTATTCGCCAACCCCTCTCACCT
>JAJRXL010000173.1 GCA_024276335.1 Bacteroidota bacterium | reverse complement strand
GGACCTTGGAGGAGAGGGTCCGTAGGACCAAAGATACCAAGCGTGGGCGTTCCGACCGCGGCGGCAATGTGCATGGGGCCTGTGTCATTGGTGATGACGTAATCGCTCAGGCTCAGCAGGGCTCCCAGTTCGGCCAGCGTTGTCGAGGGCGGGACAAACGCCGTGTGCCGCATCCGCGCCCTGAATCCGACCGCAGTTTCGTACTCGCCCGGTCCCCAGACGATGAGAAGGCGGGCATTGAATTCTTCGACCAAGCGGTCCGCGAGTTCGGCAAAATGATCAATGTCCCAGCACTTTGTTTCCCACGTGCCGTTGGGGTTGAGCGCGATCAATGGGCCATCGCCGGTCACCTGCCGGAGGACGGCTTTCATGCGCGTCCGCGCGTCTGCGTCCACGGGAAAAAATGGATCAACGGGGAGTACTTCGATCCCGAGGTATCGTAACGCGTCGAGATTGAATTCCACGTTGTGAACGATATCGCTGCGCACGGGTACCTTGACGTTGTATGCGTAACCGCGACCGCGAAAGGGAAAACCGACACGGTATCGGGCCCGGGAGAAGAACGTCATCTGGGCGGAGCGTGGGTTCCCAAATAAATCGATAACGAGATCGAATCGTCGCTTGAAGAGGCGGGAGAAAAATAGCAGGGGATTATCTATGCCGGGACTGAAAACAAGGACCTCTGATAGTGCGGGATTGCCTTTTACGATATCTAGGGCCGGCGGTTCGGTGAGAAACGTAATGTCAGCAGCCGGGAAGCATCGGCGAAGATTGGCCACGGCGGGTGTAGAAAGCAGGACGTCTCCGAGCGCACGCAGCTTTATGACTAAGATACGGCGTATCGTTTGCTTGTTTATGGGTTGCAACATGTGGTCTGCAAAATCGGTCTTTTGCAAGTCGCGGGAAGTGGTCAGGAGTTGTTTTCGGTAACGATGCGTTCCGTATCGCGGGCAATGACCAGTTCTTCATTCGTTGGAATGACAAGGACTTTGACGGGGCTGTCGTCTGTGGTGATTGTGCGTTCGCGTTCGCCGTCGGTGTTCTTGTGATCATCCAGATGGATCCCCAAGAATGTCATATCCGAAAGGACTTCACGCCTGACGCGCGAACTGTTTTCGCCGATTCCTCCGGTGAAAACAACGGTATCCAGTCCACCCATTGCGGACGCGTAAGCGCCGATGTATTTCTTGATACGGTAGCAGAACATCGTAAAGGCGGTCTTGGCCTTCGGGTTGCCTTCCGCCACGGCCTGTTCGATTTCCCGCATGTCGCTGCTTTCGCCGGATACGCCGAGCATCCCGCTGTGCTTGTTGAGGAGGGTTGTCGCCTCACTCAGCGCTAGTCCCTCTTTTCCCATGATGTAGAGAATGATGGAAGGGTCCAGGTCGCCGGAACGTGTGCCCATGAGAAGTCCTTCCAGCGGAGTGAATCCCATGCTGGTGTCAATCGATCGACCGCCCTTGATCGCGGCCATACTGCATCCGTTGCCGAGGTGGCAGGTAATGATGCTCAGTGATTCGAGCGGTTTGTTCATGAGAAGCGCCGCTCGGTCCGAGACGTAGCGGTGCGAGGTGCCGTGGAAGCCGTACCGTCGTATCTTGTAACGCTTGTACAACACGAAGGGAAGGCCGTAGAGGTAGACGTGTTTCGGCATTTTCTGATGAAAGGCCGTGTCAAATACCGCCACCTGCGGTACGTCGGGCAGGTGTTTTTCGCACGCCTTGATGCCCCGAATGTTATGCGGGTTGTGCAGCGGCGCCAATTCGATATTATCACGGAGCACTTGCATCACATCGGGGGTGATCAAGACCGAGTTGGAAAAGGTTTCGCCGCCATGGACGACCCGATGCCCGACGGCATGGATTTCGCTCTTGTCCTTGATGACGCCGTGGTTCGGGCTCAGCAGGACGGCGAGTACGTACTCGATGCCCATCGTATGATCCAGGATTTCTCCACTCAGTTTTATGGTGTGGCCGTCGTGACGGGTGTGCGTAAGCACGGCTCCCATCATCCCGATACGGTCGATGACGCCGCGGGCGAGCGTTTGTCCTTCACCGGGATTAATGAACTGGTACTTGATCGAGGAGCTTCCGCAATTCAATACGAGGACGTTCATCGCTTGTCTCCTTCGTTGGATGGTTCGATGCGCTTGCCGTTTTCATCGTACTTGAAGAACCCTTCGCCGGATTTCTTGCCGAACTTTTGCTCCCGAACGAGCTTTCGCAGCAACGGACAGGGCCGGTACCGGGGCTCTCCGAGCTGGTGGAAGAGAGCTTCCATCATGGCGAGAACTTCTTCCAACCCCATGCCGTCGGCTATTTCCAGCGGTCCCATGGGAAGGTTGAGAGCGAGACGCATGGCCTTGTCAATATCTTCCGCCGATGCCACGCCCTCCATGAGGATGTGCATGGCTTCGTTGAGCATGGGAATCAGGACACGTGTCACGATAAACCCCGGATACTCGAACACCTCGACGGGAATCTTGCCGACGCGTTCCATGAGTTCCTTGGTTCGCCGGAAAGTTTCATCCGAGGTGTGAAGCGCACGCACGATTTCCACCAGTTGGGTCTTGGGCACCGGGTTCACGAAATGCAGGCCGATGACGTTTTCCCTGTGTTTCAAGTGGCGGGTAATTTTTGTCAGGCTGAGAGTGCTGGAATTCGAGGCACAGATGGTTCCGGGGCGCACGACGGTTTCCAATTGTTCGAACAGGCGCTGCTTCAAATCGAATTTTTCATCCACCGCTTCCACGACGAAATCAACGTTGCGGCATTCTTCGATGTCCGTTGTAATCTTGATGCGGGACAGGATACTTTTTTTGTCCGACTCGGTCATGGCCCAGCGCTGTATTTCCCTTTCCATG
>JAJRXL010000172.1 GCA_024276335.1 Bacteroidota bacterium | reverse complement strand
TCCCGTTCCCGCCAGTGCACGGCCACCGAAGCGGGCTTGAATTCGCACCAGTCTTTACCGGCAACCGAAAGACACGCATCGCGGGCCTCCAGCAGGGCCTGCTTCCAATTGTCCGGAATCACGGGCGGTTCGTACCGGCCGTTTCGCAGGCGCTCCCATCCGTGCGAGCCCCAGATTTCCGGGCACGGCTCCATGTTCAACAACCGTGCAAGATCGGAGGCTGCCCGTCCACTGACCAGCACGAGCCGGGTGTCTTCCTGTCGCTGCAAGATCGCCAGTCGTTCCCGCACGCCCTTGTACGGTGCCGCCTTTTCCCGGTCGGGGGTGAACGGCGCCAGTGTGCCGTCGTAGTCAAGTATCAGCACGCGCTCGTCCGCGCTTTCAACAGACAATCGGAAAGCCTCGAAATCAAATTCCGGCCGAAGCACTATCACGATGACTCTCCCTTACATTTCAGGTACCAGGTTTCATCCGGAGATCACGACTTCTCGTTCTCCCGCCAGTCCAACCGGTCGAGCTCGATGCGGTCTCCGTTACCGAACCAGAGGATAAGCATGAGAGTGAGGTACTCACGCAAGTGCCTGGTAAGCAGGAAGTTTTCGCGGACGAATTCCTTTCCCTTCCTTCCCATCTCCTTCATCTCGTCCGGGCTGTGCAGCAAGTAACGGATGCGATGGGCAGCTCCCTCGGGAGTGTTGACAAGAAAACCGGTATGGTGGTTAATCACCTGGAGCTTGATTCCCCCCGTATTACCCCCGATAACGGGTTTGCTCTTCCACAAAGCCTCCGTCACCGTCAAGCCGAATCCTTCCTTGATGGATTTTTGCAACACGATATCCGAAGCCCGTTGCAACGCGTTGATCGTTCGATGCGCGTCCGGCGGCAGGTCGAGCACCTTGATGTCGGGATCATCGCGCCCGGCAAGCTTGACTTCCTCCAGGACCACTGCGCCCTCGGGGTCATCGGAGGCCCCTCCCCCGGCCAGGACGAGCTGGAGTGTCGGCGTGAATTTCTTGGCCAGGCGGTACGCTTCGATCACACCGAGCGGATCCTTGAATCGATCGTAGCGGGATACCTGGAGGATCATGGGCCGGGCGGGATCGATACCGAATTTCTCGTACACGGTGGCAATTTCCTCCGGATCCAGGTCGATGTTCTTTTCGGTCAGGGGATCGATGCTGGGCGGAATCAAGTACGTCGGATGCGGTAAAGGCTGGGCGAAAGCCGCCAGGGAAAACACGCTGGCGTCGTAGTCCGCCACGTTGTTCCGAAGATATTTCCAGACCGGCCTGTAGGGCTTGCTGGCGTCGATGTGGCACCGCCATATCCACTTCCCTTTCCGCTCCGCGAAATGCTTGATCAGTGCGGCGGGTTGGGGATCGTGGATGATAACGATGTCAGCGTCGTCCAGCGTTTCCCTCAGTTCCTCCGCGCATCTCGCGTTGACCTTTTCGTATTCGCGCAACTGGGTGTCCGGGATGAGTACGTGGTTCCCCTGCAACGCGTTGTGAAAGCTCTTCGTACACTGGTAGAATTCGCCGGTACCGGTGATGATCTCCCACTGCGCTTTCAGTCCCAGGGCATTCATCAGCGGGATCATCTTGTTGAGGATTTCCGCCACACCACCACCAACACGGGTCGAATTGACATGGACAATCTTGATGCCTTTCAAGGGAGCCGCGATCTGGAACAACTGGTCGATGACGTCCCGGCCCACGATCGGTTCGTATGCATCCAGGGTGATTTTCATTGCCCCACCCCCTCTCCGCTTCCGGACCGGTCGTGTGTCCGTTCGAAATGCGTTCGGACGTGTCGAACACCCATGAGATAGTCGGAGACCGTCTGGCTCAGCCGCTGTTTCAAATCCACCAGCGAGAGGAAATACGGATCGATCTGGGCGATTTCCTGGATTAAGTCATCGTATTCGCCGCCGAAGTCGTAGAGCCATGTGCAGAAATCATCCAGGAATTCCGGTGTCCTCCGGCGGGCGTCGATAAAATGGTAAAAGATGCTGCTGGCAGACATGGCCGGAATGACCTCCGGCATATCAGCCGGGCTTTCGAACCGTAGCGGCGTCGAGAACACGACGATCTGTGAACGAATGAAATGGAACTGGTCTTCCCGCCGCGCCCATGCCAGCCAATCCTGCTCATCCAGGCGTTCCTCTATCACGTCAACAAGTTCCTGCCTTAGGTCTTCCAACTCCTTGAAATCGGTGGGATCGATAACGCCTAGTCGTTCGGCCAGGACATTGTCATGAAGGGCATGGTGGGCCCAGGCCGCAAAATCGTTATGGTATTCGGGATGCTCGAACTGTGGGCGCAGCCTGCCGCCCCAGAAGTGATGGTAGATGCTTCCCGGATGAATGGTCGCAATCTTGTCCCGGAGCTCGCGCAGACTTTGCGCTTGCACACCAACGGCGACAGCGGCGAGGCTGCAATCGCGAACCAGGAACGGCTCGTTTGTTCGTTTTCCTGTCATGATTTCCTGAATGACTTATTCCATGGGCGGCGTTCTACAC
Source organism: Bacteroidota bacterium (assembly GCA_024276335.1). Classification (GTDB taxonomy): domain Bacteria; phylum Bacteroidota; class Ignavibacteria; order SZUA-365; family JAADGX01; genus JAADGX01. The sequence goes on along the minus strand of JAJRXL010000172.1, from coordinate 1,707 downwards.
ACCGATAATTCAGATTTCCTCCGTATGAAGTAAACAATCCGCTCCGCGAATTCCAAACAGCCGCGTGTACCGAAATACGGATTCATGTGTTAAGTTAATATAAAGGACGCATTTATTTTTATCTTATAATGGCATCATGCCCGCAACAGCATTCGGAAAGAATCCAATTATTCGACGTAAGCAAGGGGGCGGTCACATGAAATCCATCGTTCTTTTCTTTGCTGCCATCATTCTTTTCCACAGCGCGACGAATGCTCAATCCAATGATCCTACGCGAGACAAGTGTAAACATCTCACGACACCGGCCATCAACGATCACTATGATTTCATCAGCATCAACAACATCCTCATGTGGATGGGCAACAACGGCGACATGGCCTTTAACCCCATCAGTAACGGGGCTGGCCTCGAATGGCCCAAGGGTTCAGGCAAACATCTCGTTATAAAAGACGGTTTCGTTATTGGAGGAAAAATTCACGGCAAAATACGTATTGCGGGATCGACGTACCGTCAAAGCTTTCAAGCAGGAAAGATCCTTCCCGATGGCTCTCCTGACGACCCTTCCCTCAGCCGATACCGGATTTACAAAATCAGAAAAATCCGATCCGGTCACTACTACTACCAGATGACCGCGGAAGAGCAGGAACGCCTGGCCAGGGATTTCATGGAGTGGCCGGCCGAAGACGGCGCTCCTTACACTGACCGCAATCATAATGGTCGCTACGATCCGGATTTCACCGCCTGGCTTGACAACGCGGATAACTCGGATGAACCGTTCATGATTGGAGACGAGATCCTGTGGTTCGTTATGAACGACATGGATTCCACACGCTCGATGCGCCTTTACGGCACGCCATCCATCGGCTTGGAAGTACAGGTCTTGGTCTGGGGATATGACAATTACGGCCCGCTCGGCAATAGCGTTTTCGTAAAATATACGATCATCAACAAGGGCAAGGAAAATCTTACCGACGCATATTTTGCCAGGTGGTCTGACATCGATGTCGGTGATCCCGGCGATGATTTAGTCGGTGTTGATACTCTGTTAGATATTGCTTACGGTTATAACTCAAGCGCTAATGATGGTGTGTATAGAATACCTCCCGCGGTGGGATACGATTTCCTTCAAGGCCCAATCGTCCCACAATCCGGAGCTACGGCGAGATACAATTTCGAAAACAGGATAGGATACCGAAATCTCTCCATGTCTTCGTTCATCTTTTACATTGGATGTGATCCAATATACAGTTCACCTCCCCTCGGGGATGGATATAAGCAAATGTACAATAACCTGCTGGGTAAGATGTGGAACGGTACCTACCCTTATGATCCTGTTACTTATCAACCGACGAAGTTCTCGTGTGCCGGTGACCCGATAACCGGGCGTGGTTGGGTGGACGGCAGAACTACGATGCCGAGCGATCGTACTATTCTCCCGTCCTCCGGACCTTTTACACTTGCAGTTGGCGATACCCAGGAAGTAGTTGTCGGGACAATCGCGGCCCGTGGCGCGGACAGGCTGAACAGCGTCCAGATGCTGCGATACTACGACCGGTTTATTCAAACCGCCTTCGACAACAACTTCAACCTTCCGCAGGCGCCCCCCACGCCGCGCGTGTCGGCCACGTTGCTGCCGAACAAGATTCTTTTGTACTGGGGCGATCAGAAGCAGGCGGACGCGATCGAAAAGTTCAACGACAAGGGATA
>JAJRXL010000171.1 GCA_024276335.1 Bacteroidota bacterium | reverse complement strand
GGATCTCATCGTGCATCATGAAATACGTGTCCGCGTGCAGCACGCTGTCCAACACGCGGAATTCCCGCTCCACGATCCCGTACACTTCCGGGTCGGACATGGTAATCATGACCTGCCAGCGGCTGATAATCACCGGATGGTAATACGAAACCAGGATGGTATCGCCGTTGACCAGGCGGCCGCCGGGCCGGATACGAAACGTCGGCGGGCGATGCAGGGATTTATAACTGCCGCCGTACGGTTCCCTGCCCAACAACGGATCGCGTAACGTATCAAAATCCACCCCCTCGCGATACACGGTACCCTGCCTTGGATCGGTAACGACCAGAGGCGTTCCCGGGCGCCGCAGGATGTTGACGAACGCCACTTCTTCGATGGCGAGATCGTCCCACCAGATTTTTCCCGACTTTGCGCCCCACACTCCCCAGTACAATCCAACCGTGTCGGCCTCCAGCGAGTTGAAGACATATTCGACTTTCCGCCACCCGTTCGTGGTCGATGGAATTTGCGGATCGTGGTACAGCAGGGAGTACTCCACGTTCCCGAGAACGGCCACCCGCGCCACGCCCCCGGGTTCCAGGTTTTCCGTTCGCACCCAGCCCGTCACCCGGTAGCACGTGAACGGTGTCACGTCCCTCCAATACGACACGCGCCCGTGACCGTGGTCGGGATCGTACCGCGCGAAATCCTGAAAACGAACGCTGGCCCGGCCTGAATGCTTCATCACCGTATCGACGAAACTGATTGCGCCGGGATCATCGATGAAGAGAAACCCGGGGAAAGTGTTTCCATGGAACTGTTCAAAACCGCCGTTGGGCATGGAAACGTCCAGGTGGGGAAGAAGGCGGGCGGTGTCACCCGCAACCAGGAATCGCTGGTTCCGCACCGGGAGTCCCGAGGCAAGGTTCGGGTTGTGAAACAGCAGGCTGTTGGAATACCCGAACGGCATGACACCGGGAATGATATCCATGCGGCGCTGCACGGCATAGTCCCGGAGCGCTTTCAACGAATCGAAGTACCTTTCTGGCAGCGTGGTCAGGCGGCTGAACTTGGAATCGACCAGGTTCACGCCGTTGAGCCGGTAACGCGCCGCCACGTCCCAGATCGGTTTGGCCCGGTCGATATTGCTTCCTACCAGGATGTTCATGCTGTAGTAAAACCAGCGGACGGGGAATTCCGGCGCGTCCACCACGCGACAGACGAACATGGATTTCCCGTCGAGCCCCTTGTCGAGGAGCTGAAAAAATGTGTCGATACCGTAGTACAGGCCGCGTTCATCCGAGCCCGCGATAATGACCCGCTGGGGCATCACGTCCAGCACGTATCCCTCGGGGCCGGGATACGACGGCGTAACCCGGATCGCCTGATCAGGGACGCGGGCAAGAAGATCGTTCACCAGGACGCCGCTCGTGCCGAGAACGATACCGGTACGCATGGAATCTCCCGCCTGCCATGTTCGCACGTCGAGCGTGTCCAGTCCCCGGCTTCGCAAACGGGCGTTGAGGATCGCCGCGTATTCCGTCGCGGGTTCCTGTGGATCGAGGAAAAGATGGTGCGAAGGGTGAATGGAAAACATGGCCGAGTACAGCGGGCGCACGTACGCCTGCCTGGGCGGAGGAGAGAGCGAATCCAGGACCGCCTGGGCGAGGACGACAGGCGCGAGAACCGTAAACACGAAGAAGCAGATTGCGAGGTGACGATACATAGGCTGATAAGAAGTCAGAGGTTATAGGAAATTGCCGTTCGGGAATGCCAAGTGAGTGAATACTCCACCGCCTGTAAGGCGGTGGCTTCAGATAACAGCTAAAGCTGGCGGGGTCGGCAATGCCGACTACTCGCCATCAATC
>JAJRXL010000170.1 GCA_024276335.1 Bacteroidota bacterium | reverse complement strand
GGCGAATCTTCGGAAGAGATGCCGTTCTTGCTGTTTTTTGGACCCCTGCAATATGATTTGCTCAGGGAATACCAGGTTGGTCTCGAGGAAGCGATGAGTTTCGGGTGGGCATGGGTGGTACGTCCGTTCACGGAGTACTTGATGATGCCCTTGTTCGTGTTCCTGCACACCTTCATACCAAATTACGGTGTGGTGCTTGTCGTTATCTCCATCCTCATCAAGATCGTTCTTTATCCCCTGACGAAGACAAGCATGCAATCCATGCGGAAGATGCAGGCATTACAGCCGATGATGAGCGAGATGAAGGAGAAGTACAAGGACGAGCCCCAAAAGCTCAATTCCGAGATGATGAAGCTGTACAAGGAATACGGGGTTAATCCCATGGGGGGATGCCTGCCGATGGTGTTCCAGATGCCAATCCTGTACGCCTTGTTCGTTCTTTTCAACACAACGATAGAACTTCGTCAGCAGCCGTTCATACTCTGGATAAAGGATTTATCACAGCCGGATATCATCTTTCACCTGCCGGATAAACTTCCCCTTATTGGTATACAGGATTTTTCCGGTCTGGCTATTCTCATGGGAATAACGATGTTCATCCAGCAAAAAATGTCCGTTAAAGATCCGCGACAGAAGAGTATGATCTACATCATGCCGGTAATGTTTACGCTGCTCTTTAACGGGTTCCCCTCGGGTTTGAATTTGTACTACTTCATGTTTAACCTTCTCTCTATCGGACAACAGTGGATGATAAATAAACGCCATGAAGATGAGCCATTGAAGAAGGTGAAGAAAAAGAGCGGGAAAAAGGGTAAGAAAAAAGGGTGGCTGGAAAATGCCATGGCGGAAATGCAGAAGAGGGCTGATACTCAGAAGAAGGGCAAAAGAAAATAAAACCTTTTGGGTTTTCGTGTTTTGAAGGCGGGTGTTTCACGTGAAACACCCGTTTTTCTTTGCGATGAATGTGAGGGACTTTTCACGATGTTCCCGAAGTGCTGCTGAAAAAGGAACGCGATGCTCATATCCATTCCTTCGGGATTGCATCGGCTGGAGAAGTTCCACGGCGCCGGGGGCTATCACGTGAATAAAGAGCGTTGCGATGCTTTGTGTTAGCGCGCACTTATTCCTTCATGGCGTTATTGCTACTTGTCGATATTTGTATAGTGTCACTTTAGTTCTTTAAATCCGGGTTGTCACGCGGGCTCCTTTGTTGCAGGTTGGTAATTCGTTTTGTAGATTTGTTAGCTTGATGCGAATTCATGCCCCCAGACCCAGCAAGCGTACTTTTCCAGGAATCCTCATGAAATTTATGGCTAAACCGTTTCGGCGCAGTGGGTGGACGGCCTTCGTTGGTTTTCTTGTGTTTCTTTCCAGCGTGTCGGTGTCTTTCACAGAGGCTCAACCTGTGTTTCATACGGTCAATCGGGCGTATCTGGATGCATCGGGCCAGTATCGCTCCGGCGCCCGTACCATCATCGATCTGAATGGAATATGGGAATACAGTACCGATGGGGAGACATGGCAGCGTGTGCGCGTTCCTTCCACATATTTCGAACGCACTGCCGTCGAGTTCAGGAGGGATTTTACGCTTTCACCCGGCCTGTTGAAAAGCCATGCTTTTTATTTATCCGCACTCGGGATTCATTACTACGCGGAAGTATATATCAACGGGCATCTTGTCGGCAAACATTCCGGGCCCGGGCCCTTTACTCTTGGCGTTTCGGGAACAATACTGAAACCGGGGCGCAATAGCATAAGAATCAAGGCCAACAACTACCTGAAAACCTTTGAAACGGTTCCTGGTACCGAACAGCTTTGGGGAATGGGCAACAGTGGAGGGATTGTCAGGGATGTTGCGATTATTGCGACGAGCCCCGTTTGGTTTGCTTCGGCGAATTTCGACTGTTCACTGTCCCGTGACGGCCGTTCCGGGAAAATATACCTGAAAGGAGTTATTGCCACCGAGGCCGTATCCGGTCTGGCCAGCGACAGCTTGTCGGCGCCGATTCGATATGGAAAGACCAGGTTGCAGTACTCGCTCGAAGTTTTCGATTTGCAGACGGGCTTGGTGCTGACCAAGAACAGCTCACAGGTTCTTGAAGTTGAAAGCCATCGCAAGTACCCGGTGTCGCTAGACCTGCAAGTCCCGGATATTCAGGCGTGGAGTCCATCTATTCCCAACCGCTATGGCGCTCGTTTGAAAATCCGTCGTGGCGGTATTCTCCTTGACGAGGAAATTGTGCAGGTCGGGTTCAAAAAGATCGAAGTGACGAAACAAGGCATCCTGCTCAACGGAAAACCAACGATGTTAAAGGGTTTTACGTATCGTGTTTCATCGCCCCGCACGGGAGTGTCTCTTTCCCGGGATGAAATGGAGCAAGATGTTATCTACCTGAAAAACATCGGCGCTAATGCGATTCGGATTCTCTCTTCCCCCGTGCACCCGTATTTTCTGACTCTGTGCGACCAGTACGGGTTGCTTGTTTTCGAAGATCTGCCCTTGTTTAATGTGCCGACGCCGCTTCTTTCCCGTGGCAACATCCATTCTCTCACGGTGTCGTTGTACCAGGACCTCCTGGCGTCCGACAGGAACCATCCGTCCCTGGCCGGGATTGGCTTGGGAAGCGGGTATGATCCTTCGAATGGACCTATCACGGAATATTTTCCCGAAATTCGTAAAGGAAGTAGAGTACTTCTCTATGCGGGTTTTGTAGCACCGCCCGGTGAGAAAGATTTGGAGAATCTCGATCTCGTCTTTTTTGATGTTCCCCTCTTTCGCCAACACGATGTGTTCGCACAGCTTCGGGAATGGCGCGAGAGGCAAATCAAGGTGCCGTTTATTCTTGGTTCGATCGGTTACCCCGTGGAAATAGGTAATAATAACGGCTACAGCGACCCGTCGTCGTCGTACGCACAGGCGGAATTCTATCGCTCCCTCTGGCCGCTTCTCGATGAGCTCACGGCGCAGGGGAGGTTTATTGATACCTACGTCGATTATGTCACCTCGTGTCCCATCATGGTTACCGGTGGACATGACATGCTGGTTGCTTCGACCGGCATCGTCGATATAAACCGTGAAAAACGCATTGCCTATGACGTGTTGAAAGCGCTGTTCAATAACGAGCGTACACCCGACCTGGTGATTGGGTCGTACGATCCACCCAATCCCCCCGTGTTTATCATCATCGGCATCCTCATTATCCTGTTCTTTGCCGTGATGTTCAATCTTTTCCGTCGCTTTCGCGAGAACGTCTTTCGCTCCATCCGTCGTTCTTTCAATTTCTTTGCCGATATCCGCGACCAGCGCATGATCTCGATATTTCAAACGACGGCCGTGGGTGTGCTTTCATCCCTTTCCGCCGCGTTGTACACCACGGGGTTGCTGTTCTTCTTTCGCACGAACACAACGATGGATTTCCTTTTTACGCTTGTCTTTCCCCCCGCATTCAAACTGTACTTGATCGAGGCCGCGTGGAATCCGTTACTCGGTATTATTATATTCTCCTTGATATATTTCATACTATTACTGATCGCCACGGTAATCATTAAGTTTTTCTCGCTCGTGGTCCATCGCCGCTTGTTCCTTTTCGACGCCTATTCTGTTGCCATGTGGTCGGTAATACCCTTCCTCTTGCTCGCTCCGTTCGCGATGATCCTGCATCAATTGATGGAACTGCCGTTCCTGTCCCTGGCGGTTCTGGCAGCGTTTTTCATCTTCCATTTTTGGGGATTCACGCGTCTGCTGAAGGGCATTGCCATCGTGTTTGATTTCAGGCCGGTCTTCGCGTACCTTGCCGGGTACTTCGTTTTGATTGTTCTGGAAACGTATTACTTGCTGTCATTGAATGCGACGACCGGGCTGTTTGCCCAGATCGCGTACCATTTTCGGAGCGTTTCGTTTTGGGCTCAATTCCTCCATTGACGGAGTCGATGTTACAACATAAGTTTACGGGATATGTATCTAAGTAGATTGGAAATAATGGGGTTCAAGTCGTTCGCCGGGAAGACGGTGATCACCTTTAACGACGGTATAACCGGCGTGGTTGGACCCAACGGGTGCGGCAAGTCGAATATTGTGGACGCTATCCGGTGGGTGTTGGGCGAGCAAAGGTATTCCGTCTTGCGCTCTGATAAAATGGAAGACGTTATCTTCAACGGCACCAAGACAAGGAAGCCGATCAATGTTGCGGAAGTGTCCCTGACCGTGGAGAACTCGAAGGAAATCCTCCCCATGGAATACACGGAAGTCACCATTACGCGCCGCGTCTTCCGTTCCGGTGAAAGCGAATACATGATAAACCGCAATGTCTGCCGTCTCAAGGACATCCTATCCCTGTTCATGGATACCGGCATGGGCGCCCACGCCTACTCGGTTATCGAACTCAAGATGGTGGAAACCATCCTCAGTGAACGGGAAGAAGATCGAAGGGGCCTTTTCGAGGAAGCGTCGGGAGTGACGCGCTACAAGGTTCGCCGTAAAGAGGCCAACCGCAGGCTGAAGGACGTGGAGGCGGACATCCTCCGCGTCAACGACATCATCGATGAGGTGGAAAAGAAAGTCCGGTCGCTGGAACGACAGGCGAAAAAGCCACGCGCTACCAGAAGTACGCCAGCCGGTTACAGGAACTCGAAATCGAGGTCCTGGAAAGAGAGTATGCCGGGTTGCACAACCGTTTGAAACCCCTGGAAGAACAACTGGCCGTTGCACGCACACAGAGGGATACCCGCAAGCAAAGTCTTCAGAACGCCGAGGCGCTCCTGGACGTGCTCCAACAGGAAGCCTCCGATATCAAGATCCGCCTGCGCGAAAGCCAGGCATCGTATCGCAGCAGCTCCGACCTGCAACACGAACTCGAACAAAAGCGGCTGATTCTCGAAGAGCGAAACCGCTCTCTCTCGGCCACACGGCAACGGTTGGAAGAGGAGTGGAAAAACCATGAACAGGACGTCGAGAGATTAAAGCACGATACGCTTCGGCTCCAGCGCCAACTCGATGAAACAATAGAAGCTATTTCGGACCTGGACACGAAGCATACCACGCTCCAGGCTGTTCATCTCGAACGAGAGAAGGTCATGACCTCCAAGAAGGTGGAAACCTCTTCCGTTCAGAACAACCTTGTCGAATTGGTCCAGCGAATCACGCGCAAGAAATCGGACATCGAGCAACTGGAGAAACGCCGGGGCGAAATTATGGCCACGTTGGAGAAAATGGATTCCGACGAACAGACCCTCGGCGAGGAATTGAAACGTATCGACGTCAAGCTCGGCAAGGAGTCCGTGGGAGAGGTTCACCTTCAGGAAGGTGTCTTGCAGGCGGAGAGGGATTTCCAGGCCATCGAGGAACGGCGCCAGGTGTTGCGCAAGGAAATCGACACCTTGCAAAGCAAAGCCTTCGAACTGCAGGGACGCATCGGGGAAAAGATGTCCAAGATCGACATGATCAACGGGTTGCTCGAACGCCTGGAAGGACACAGCGCCGCCGTACAGTACTTGCTGCGGAACTTCGACTGGTCGCCCGTGGAAAGGTTAACGGTTGCGGATGCCGTGAACACGAAACCCGAGTACCGTGTTGCCATCGAATCCATCCTGGGCGAAAGTATCTTCTACGTCATTGTACCTGATCTGGGGGCCGCGGTCAGCGGTCTTCAAGCGTTGAAGAAGCACCAGAAAGGGAAGGCCACTTTTATCGCCCTTTCCCGGTTGCCGGAGCCGAAAGATCCTCCCTTCCCCATCGCGGGCGACGGCATCATCGGCTGGGCCATTGATCACGTCCAGGTCAGCGACGAGCACAGGCCCCTGTTTACGAGGCTGCTGCGGAACGTCGTCATCGTTCGCGACGCGCAGGTGGCGAACGCATGCATACGTGAGTACCCGAACATTCGCTGCGTCACCCTCGAAGGCGACATCATGGAGAGCCGGGGCCTGGTTAAAGGGGGAAGCCATCGACGTGATGAAGGCGGCATGATCGGCAAGCGCGAGCAGTTGAAACAGCTCGAGGAAAAAGTCGCGCTCCTCAAGGAAGAATTGAAGACGAACCAGGACCTCCTTCAAGAGAAGAACGATGAGTTCAGCACGCTCGATCTCATGAAGGCAGCGGAACGAATCACGGAAAAGCAGAGCGCGCTCACGGAACTGGAAAAACAACGCGCCCAGTTGCTGTTTGAAAAAGAGAAGCATGAAAAAACGCTGGGCGATATCCAGTCGAACCGGGAGCGCCTTACTTCCGAGCTGACAGAGATCACCGAGCGGCTCGACGATTACCGGGAAGACCTCGACCGCCTCACACGAAACCGGGAGGAAGTGGAAAGCAAACTGGCCTCGATGTCGGACGAACAAAAGACCCTGGAGACGCGGTACAATGAATCCGCGGAGGAAGTGAACCTCGTCAGGGTTTCTATCGTGGAAAAGACGGGTGAAAAGAAAAACATCGAGAACGAGCTCCAGCGGATCCAGCAGACGATCCAGGACAAGATCGTCGCTATCGAACGAGCCATGAAGCATGCCGAAGAAACCGATGTCAGGCAGGCGGAATTGAAGGACGAAGTCATTGGTCTCGAAAAGAGAATCGAGCTTGTCAAGGCAGAGACGGAAGAGGAGGAAAAAAAGGTCCAGTCTATCGAGGCGGAACTCGAGAACAAGAGCGATGAAATCGTTGCGCTGGAAAAAACACTGAAGGAAGAACGCTCCCGTCACGACGATTCAATTTCCCGCGTTCACGACATCGAAATGAAATGCGAGGAAATTCGCCAGCGTATTGTCGCGATGAAAGAACGGGCGCAGCAGGATTTTGGCCTTGATCTCGATACTGTGGAGATCGTTGATGACAACGTGTTCGATCTGGCGCAAGCCAGGGATGAGATCAACTCGCTGAAGCACCGCATCAAGAATCTCGGTCCGATCAACCAGCTCGCGTACGAGGAGTACAAGCAGGAAAAAGAACGCCTGGACATGCTGGTTGCGCAGCGTGAAGACCTTCTGGAAGCGCGTACGACGTTGTACCAGACAATTGATGAAATTAACACGACGGCGCGGGATAAATTCCTGGAGACGTTCGAGAAGATCCGGGAGAATTTTATCTCCTTGTTTAAGAAGCTCTTTGATGAAGGCGATGAGGCGGATCTCGTGCTCGAAGAAGGCGCCGATCCCCTGGAAGCACGGATTGAAATCATCGCCAAACCCCGGGGAAAACGACCGCACTCGATAGAGATGCTTTCCCAGGGCGAAAAGACCCTCACCGCCACGGCGTTGCTCTTCGCCATCTACCTGGTAAAACCCAGTCCCTTCTGCATCCTTGACGAGGTTGATGCGCCGCTCGACGACGCAAACGTTGAACGATTCCTGAGAATACTGCGGGAGTTTTCCACCAGCACACAGTTCATCGTCGTCACTCACAACAAGAAGACGATGAGCGAATGCGACACGCTGTACGGTGTTACGATGGAAGAAGAAGGCGTCTCGAAAATGGTGGGCGTGGATTTCAAGAAAAACGGTGTGCCTGCCTTCTCGGAAAACTGAACCCCCTCACTCCCCACTCCCACGGCAATTACCTCTCCGCAGGGTTTACCGCGAACGTCTCCACGCGGACGAAGCGGTAACGCCTCCGGATATACCACGAGCTCCCGACCCTTGGCGGGCCGGGTGCAGTAATCGAACGTGTCGGCCCGGCTTCAGTGACTCGACATCCACATTGCAAACAGCTCCATGCTGTGTACCCGGTTGTCGAGATGGAGAGCTGCGGGCGGCGACTCGATGAGCTGCTGCAATTCGTGGAGATTCTTGGCCGGTATGGGCAGATTCTGGACTTTCTTTTGCCGTCGGCGATTGAGGGCGGACGGCTGCGGTTTTGGAGCGTTGTTAGCTTGTATCACTTTGTCTGATAAATCCTCTCCAAATGGTTGAACACACGGTGAAAAATCAGGTTCTTAATCTATGACGTGTTCATAGAAATATAAATGCAATTATTCGTCTATGATTCGCCGGTCACCGGTTCGGCCCGGGAGTAGATGTGCGCGCCGCCGATGTGGACTCCGCGAACGGCACGAGGATCGGCCCTGTACACGACGGCGGCTGCGGCATCTGCGGCGTAAAGATCGTGGATGTCTGCATCCATCGTGGTAAAATCCATGATGACGAAATCCGCATGCTTCCCGGCGTCGAGGGAACCGATGTTATCC
>JAJRXL010000169.1 GCA_024276335.1 Bacteroidota bacterium | reverse complement strand
GAAAATCCCTCCGCGAAATGACCCACCGTTTCCACTTCACGCAATGAAACCAGCGGCGGCAGCGGCACGGCGAACGAGAGCGTAGATACCGTTGCCGCCGGAACGCCCGAACTGATCATGATCGGCAGCCGCGCCCGGTTCCCTCCATAGACGTCGGCTTCGCCGGGCCAGATGGTGAACGAGGGCAGGGATGAATCCGCGGGCGCCCGGTAGGTCAATGATTTCGTGACGGTCGCTCCGCAGGTTGTGGCAGTGACGGTCACATTGCGTAGACTTCCGTCCGCGCACGAGGTCGTATAGGTGGCAATACAATCGTTCAGCCCGTTGCTGATATACGACATGACCGCATTGTAGGCCTGGATGATCTGGTCCGGCTCATCGATGGGAAAGAACTTGCCCCCGGTTTTCTTCGCCACCTCCACCAGTCCCCGTGCTTCGGGGCCGTCGTCGCCGTACGTGATGCCGATCACGTAAACGGGAACACCTGCCTGCTGGGCGGCGGTGATAGCCTCTTCGCGCGTTGCGCTCCCACGGGTGTTATAACCATCGCTGAGAAGAACGACCGCCTTCCGGGGATGAAGCCCCCTCCCGGCCACTTCGTTGATAGCCTTGATGAGCCCTTCCCACAAGCGCGTCCAGCCCAGCGGATAAAGGTTGTACACGGCGGATACCAACGCCGGTTTGTTCGACGTCATGCGCTGATCGACGGTCACCTCGTCGGCGAAGCTGATAATCGCGGCTTCATCGACTCCGGCGGGATGGTTTCCCATCAGGTCGATGAATTCCAGCGCGCCTTGCTGTATCCTATAGATGGTCGTCCCGGCCACGCTGCCGCTGCGATCCAGGCAGAGCGCCACGGACACGGGGACGGTTTCGACCGGGCACTGAAGTTGGAACGTGAAAACCCGTTCGTTTTCACGAAGGTCAAGTTGTACGGGGAGGATAGTAACGTTGGGAATCCCGTTGCAAATCGCGCGAACATGAATGCGGATGGTCGGATACGACGTCGTATCTATGCGAAGGATGCGGATTTCATTCTTCTTCTGCTGCGATAAAAGCACTCCCTGCAACAAGCAAAGCAACCCGATACCGAGCGCCAGGCTCCGGACGAACAACAGGATTTGTCGGTGCGTGATCATGGTTCATCAAACCGGCCTGAACCCCGTCGCGTCCCAGGCCCGCACTCCCTCGTGGTCGAAAAAGGCGTGAATCAACGGCGGCTTTTCGGGCGGTGAAGACGAAATGCTGAAGGCCCGTTGGATCTCGCGCCGGATTGCGGAAAGGTCCTCGACGTCTTTGCCCGCCGTGACCTGGCACAAGGCCTCGCCCCGCTCGACATGATCGCCGACTTTCTTTCGCAGGATGATTCCCGCCAGGGGATCGATCTCGTCGCCCGCCTTGAGTCGCCCCGCGCCCAGCCGCGAAACGAGGATACCCAAGCGACGGCATGCGATGCGTGCAACGTACCCGGTTCGTTCGGCGTGTACCTCGACCATCACGCGCGGCACGCGATAGGCCAGCGTTGATTCGACGACCGAAACGTCGCCACCCTGCGCCTCCACGATTTCCACCAGCTTGCGAAACGCCGCGCCCGAATCGATCATGTAGCGCGCGATCTCGACTCCTTCTCCGATGGACTTCGCCTTGCGACCGAGGTGGATCATCAGGCCGCTGAGCGTGAGGCAAAGCGCGAGGAGATCATCAGCCCCGCGCCGCTGCAACGTGTCCACTGCTTCCACGACTTCCAACCAATTTCCGACGGCGCTCCCGAGGGGCTGATCCATGTCCGTGATAAACCCGCTGACCCGGAGGTCGAACGCGGCACCGACTTCAACCAGGTATCCCGCCAGTTCCTTCGCTTTTTCAAGGTCCTGCATGAACGCCCCGTCACCCGTCTTTACATCGAGCACCAGGGCGTCCGCGCCCTCGGCGATCTTCTTGCTCAAGATACTGGCGGCGATGAACGGGAATATCTCGATCGTGGAAGTCCGATCACGGAGCGCATAGATTTTCCGGTCGGCGGGAACGAGGTCGTCCGTCTGTCCCGCCAGGACGGCCCCGGTCCCGGCCAGCGTGTCGACGAACTCTTTAACAGTCAGCGAAGTGCGAAAGCCGGGAATGGATTCCAGCTTGTCCAGCGTTCCGCCCGTGTGCCCCAGCGAACGACCGCTGATCATGGGAACCGGCACTCCCGCCGCAGCCACGATGGGAGCAATGACAAGAGAGGTCTTATCGCCGACGCCGCCAGTGGAATGCTTGTCCACCTTCACGCCCGGCACGGAGGAGAGATCCAGCCTGTTCCCGGAATCGATGAAGGCGCTGGTGAGAGCAATTGTTTCATCGTACGTCATTCCCCGGAAATAACAGGCCATGAGAAACGCCGCCATCTGGTCATCGCCGACACCGCCATCGGTGTAGCTCTTGATAAGCCGGGCGATGTCGTCTTTCGGAAGGGCCTGTCCCCTCTGCTTGGCGCGGATGAGTTCCTGGACAATCATGGGCAAGAGTAAGATACTGGATAAATTCCCGCGAAAACACGGGTATCGACAAGCGGTTCCCGAAACGGCGCGTTAATTCAAGACCACCATGGTTCGCGCGGCCCTCGCGCGGCCGGCTTCCAACCTGTACACGTACATCCCGGACGGAAGACCGGTGCCGCGGAAGCGGATTTCATGTCGCCCGGGTTCGAGCCGCTTTTCCTGCGCGCTGAAGACGCGACGCCCGAGTAGATCGAATATCTCCAACCGCACAGGCAATCCGCCTTTTGCATCGCCCGCCCGGCTTCGACCCGGGATCGAGAAACGGATGATTGTGACCGGTGACCCCGACCGCGACGCGATACCGAATGGATTGGGGTAATTCTGTTCCAGGAGCAGGCGGGGAACCGACCTGGGATCGGCTATTGACGTGTTCGTTCCCGCTATCCAGGCGGACAGGGAGTCCAGGACGGGCCGGGGGCGGAACTCGCTATCGAGCAATCCCAGCTTTCGTCGGTCGTAATCCATCCATGCCCAGATGGCGTAACCGGTGTACCCGAGGGCGCGGATGTACTCGAGTTTTTCCCGTAATTTCGGCCACGCCGTCTCGGTGTCGGACATGTCTATCCGTTCGTTGGCATGCATCCAGTTTGTCTCGCCCACGTTATGAGGCTTGTTGAACGGCTCCATCCATTCGAGGAACGTCCGCAAACCGGTGGAGCCCGACCAGTAGCCGTCGCCGGTGAACGGCGTGTACGAGTGTATCTCGATGCAATCGACGACGTGTGCCCACAACTCCGGGAGACCGTAAAAGCTCACGTGCTTGCCTTTCAGCCTGCGGTCGTACTGGACCGACCCGCCGACTCCTTCCGCGCCCACCGCGAAACGGTATCTCGAACCTTCCCGGAACGCCTGCGCCCGGAGAAACAGCAGGTCCGCGAACCGCTCCGACGCCCAGCGACCAAAGACCTCCGGGTCGGCCTTTGCAAACGTTTCATACGTGCGGCCGTGATCCTCGAGCCAGGAGGCCCAGTCGGAATCAGCCTCGGCGATTGCACCCGGGCCGGGATAGGGAATGCCCCAGTCATGACCGTTCAGCGGATCGTACCAGTCGAAGTTCCAGCTCCCTTCCTGCATGACCGAAACGTAGAGAATGTTCGACACGTCGAGCGAATCGAGCCACCGCCCGAACTCGCGAAAATACCTGGCATTGGCCTCGCGCGATTCCCGGCTCGTCCACCAGTGGTCGCGGTAGAGCTCGTAATTCCAGCCCCCCCAGTTGCCTACGGGAACGGGCTCCACCAGGATGCCGAGCGAGTCGGCGGTTTCGAGGAACACCGCGATGCTGTGCCTGTACGCGTCGCTGAAGACGCCGGGCCGCGGTTCGAACCGCGTCCAGTCGAGATAGACACGGATGAAGCTCAACCCCGCCGCGCCGATCTTTCGAATTTCCCGGCGGATGGTGGCGTCATCCCACGCATTCCAGAAGCTGGAGATATTCACCCCGTGCAGGAAAGCGGGGCGACCGTTGACCAAGAGTGTGTCACGGGAGAAGGAAACGCGCCCGTAGTCTTTTTCAACGTGGCCTTCCAGGGAGATTTCGGGACCCACGGCGTGTGCCAGGGGAGGCAGCAATGGATCGGCGCCGTCGGACTCCAGGCGAGCGACAAGCCGAAGCGACGGCGCCCGCACCGTTCTTGGAAGACGCCACGTGTGCGTGTAGGTTCGCTTCTCCGGCGCGGACCACTCGAGGTGGCGCGCCGCCACGGCGCCCTCGGGATCGACAAGGTCGACGACGAGGTACGGGAAATTCCTCGCCGTAGCGCCTTCGCACGCGTATGTCACGGAAGTCGTGAACGCCTGCCCCAGGGTCGCCGATTGGGGCGCATCGAATTTCCACGAGACGGAAAGTTCGGGCGCCAGGATTGCCGACGTGCTGTCCTTGGATGAAACGAAGAGCTCTATGCCGTTCCAGGTTCCGTCGCGTGTCAGGTACGCGGTGACGTAAAAGCCGCTCGCCCGCCGGTGGTCCGGCACGCGGTGTTTGTAAAACCGTTCTCCCGCGCCCCGTACCGCGTGCGATACGCTTAGCGGCACCTCGCCGGAAGGCGACATCCTGATCGCGACATTCAGCCTCAACAACCTTCCGTTCGTGTTGTAGCGAATGCGGAAACGAAGCGGTTCGAACGCCTGCGCGGTATCGGGGAGGCCGAGGATTTCCAGCGACAAGGAATCGACTTGCCATCCAATTCGTGTAAACGCATGCCCGGATTCCACGAGGAACAGAATACACGAGATGATAACGCAAACAGTTCGAAAGGCTTTTTGAATCAAGATCGGCAACCTCCCTGCTAAGTAAAGCTCGTTCGGGTGGGAGTGGAAATTGGGTATTGTGCTTCCGCGCTGTACAATACATCTCGCCGTACAGAAAATCAACCCGAAGCACACATGGGCCGCTCCCGGTCATAACGACGACAGCCGCGTCGAGGCGCGGCTGCTATTAGTACAGGTTACGTGTATCTTCAGGCCGCGGCCAGCTTGCTCGTTTTCCGGATGTATTCCTCGAACTCGTCGCGGAAGCGGGTGATGGTGTGCCTGATCGGCCAGGCAGCGGCGTCGCCGAGCGCACAAACCGTGTTCCCCTCGATGTTGTTGGCGATGCTGACAAGCAGGTCGAGGTCCTCGATGCGTCCTTCTCCGCGCCGTATGCGCTCGAGCACCTTGAGCGCCCAGCCGGTACCCTCGCGGCACGGCGTGCACTGGCCGCAGGACTCCACCTTGTAGAACTTCGTGATGCGCGTCAGCACCCGGACCATGTCGGTATCCTCGTCCATGACGATCACGCCGGCCGTTCCCACGGCCGAACCCGCTTCCCTGAGCGATTCCGCGTCCATGCGGACGCCTTCGATCTGGTCGCCGCGCAGGGGCGGCATGGATGAACCGCCCGGTATCACGCACTTGATTTTCTTGTCGCCGCGGACGCCGCCCGCGTATTTATAGATCACATCCGTGAGCAACACGCCGGTCGGCAGCTCGTACACGCCCGGCTTGTTCACGTGCCCGCTGACGCCGATCAGAAGGGGGCCGGGATGCTTCTCCGCCCCGATCTGGTTGTACCAGTCGCCCCCGTTCCGGATGATGTGCGGGACGTTGGAAATCGTTTCCACGTTATTGATCGTGGTGGGACATCCCCACAGACCGTTTTGCGCCGGGAACGGCGGCTTGACACGCGGGTACCCGCGCTTGCCCTCGATGGAATTCATCAGAGACGATTCCTCGCCGCAGATGTACGCCCCGGCGCCGCGGTGCACGTAAATATCTACCTTGAAATCCGTGCCGAGCGTCCCGGACATTTTTTCGCCCACGTAACCGCTCTCGTAAGCGTCGGCGAGGGCCTTTTCCATCAACCGCACCCAGTGCTCGTATTCGCCCCGGATGTAGATGTACGCAACGCGGGCCCCGATGGCGTAGGAGGTGATCACCGTCCCTTCAATGAGCAAGTGCGGATTGAATTCGAAGATTTGCCGGTCCTTGAACGATCCGGGCTCGCTTTCATCGCCGTTGACGCAAAGGTATTTTGGCTTGTCCGTATCCCTGGGCATGAACGACCACTTGAGGCCGGTGGGAAAGCACGCTCCGCCGCGCCCGCGCAGTCCGGACCGCTTCACCTCTTCGATGATATCTTCCGGCGTGATGGCCAGGGCCTTGCGCAAAGCCTGGTAGCCCCCGTGTTTTTCGTACACGTTAATCTTGTGAAGATCGGGTATGCCCGGAAGCAATATCGGTTGATAATTATCCATAGTCTGTACCATCATGATGCCAGCAAAGCGTCGATAATCTCGTTGATTTTTTCTGGGGTGAGGTTTTCCTTGTATTCCTTGTTGACCGACATCATTGGCGCCGTCCCGCAGGAACCGAGGCATTCAACTTCCGTGACCGTAAACGTTCCGTCATCGGTTGTCTCTCCCGGAGCGATACCGAGACGCTTCGAGATGGTCTCGAGCACCGTGTCGGAATCCCGCAACAGGCATGAAACGTTCGTGCACACCTGGAGGTGGAACTTCCCGATGGGATGGTCGTGGTACATTTCGTAGAACGTAACCACGCCGAGAACGTGCTCCACCGGTATTTCCAGCAATTCGGCGACGTACTGCATTCCTTCGAAGGAAATGTATCCGTACTTGTCCTGGTACAGGTGTAGAACGGACATGACCGCGGCTTGGGCCGTCGGGTAATGGGAGCGGATTTCCTGTACTTTCCTGTGTTCTTCTTCGGTAAACATGGCAACCTATTTGTCTGCTTCACCCATGACCGGGTCGATACTTCCGATAATCGCCACCACGTCGGCGACGAGATGGCCTTTCAACAACATTGGCAATGCCTGGAGATTGCAGAATGAAGGCGAGCGGATTTTCAGCCGCCACGGTCGGCCTTCTCCTTTGCTGACGATGTAAAATCCCAACTCCCCCTTGGACGATTCGATGGCGTGATAGCATTCACCCTCGGGCGGGTTTACGCCCTTGTTGATGATCATGAAGTCCATGATGAGTTCTTCCATGCGGGTGTAAATCCGCTCCTTCGGAGGAAGGACTTTCTTTGGTTCGTGGGCGCGGAAAGGACCGGCGGGCAGTTTTTCCAGCGCCTGGCGAACCAGCTTCATGCTTTCCCGCATTTCCCGCAGGCGCACGTAATACCGCGCCAGTGAATCTCCCTCGCTCTCGGTGATGACATCGAAATCCAGTTGATCGTACACCAGGTACGGATTGTCCCGGCGCAGGTCCATCGGCACTCCGCTCCCACGGAGATTGGGGCCGGTCAATCCCATGGCGATAGCGGTTTCCGCGTCGATCACGCCGACGCCGCGGCAACGATCGAAGAAAATACGATTCCTGGTGATGAGGCGCTCGCACTCGTCGATCCGTTCCGGGAGCTGGTCGAGGAACGTCTTGATGGCCGCCACCGTCTCGTCGGTCATGTTCCGCGCCACGCCGCCGATGCGCGTGTAACTGGTGGTGAAGCGGGCGCCGGTCAGAAGGTCGAAGATGTCATGGAGCTTTTCACGTTCGCGGAACGCCCACAGGAGGATGGTCATCGCGCCCACGTCCATGGCCATGGTTCCCAGGGCCACGAAGTGCGAAGAGATACGGGCCAGCTCCGCGGCGATCAAACGGATGTACTGCGCGCGGGGCGGCGCCTCGATGCCGAGCAGTTTTTCCACTGCCAGTATGTAGCCGACATTGTTGGCTAGGGGCTGCAGGTAATCCAGGCGGTCAGTGTGAGTGATGAACTCGTGGTACGAGCCATTCTCGGCGATTTTCTCGAAACCCCGGTGGAGGTATCCCAACTCAGGCACCACGGCGACGATGGTCTCTCCATCCAAGCGCAGGAGCAACCGGAGCACACCATGCGTGGCGGGATGGGAGGGACCCATGTTGAGGATCATGTCGTTTTCCAGGGGATCGTCGAACGTAACGGACGTGTCCTGGTCCAACAACGCCTTCAGGATACTGGACCGGTTCGTCTGCTTCACCGCTTCATCGGGCGGGAGAGTGTCTTCGTAGAGATTGTCGGAGTTCGACATACGATTCCAGTGCGTACTAATGTCTGGGGAGTTTGATGGATCCCGGAATGCCCAGCAACGGGAAATCCTTGCGCATGGGAAAGTGCTCGTAATCTTCGGGCATATACACTCTTCTCAAGTCGGGGTGGCCGTCAAAAACGATACCGTACATGTCGAAAGTCTCGCGCTCGTGCCAGTTGGCTCCCGGGAACACGCCGGTCACGGTCGGTACGTGCGGCTCGGCTTCATCGATCCGAACTTTCAAGCAGATACGGACTTTCTTTTCGAGCGAAAATAAGTGATACACGACTTCGAAGCGCTCCTTGCGTTCGAACCGGTCCACGCCGCAGATGTCCTCGATCAGGTTAAACGGGCAATTCGACAGATCGCGCAGGAAGCGGGTGATATCGGTAATCCTGTTCCGCTGAACAAGCACGGTAACATCGCCGCGAAATTCCGACACGCCGAGGATGACATCGTCAAATTCGCCGCGCAGTTTTTCAACAACATTTTCCAAGATTTCATTCATGGTAAAGTCCGAACAGCAAGTGAGGCAAGAAACTCAATATGAGAGCTCTCACAACGGGAGATATCAGTTCAGTGGGACAGATATTTTTGATCCGCCTCTTATTACGGAGTGCTCGCGCTCGATTTTTTTCTGCAGCTCTATCAAGGCATGCAGGAGATTGTCTGGCCGGGGAGGGCATCCGGAAACGAAAATATCCACGGGTAAAAAGAGATCCACCCCTTGGACCACGGAATAGCTCCGGAACATGCCGCCCGAGGAAGCGCACGCGCCCATCGCAATGACCCACCTGGGTTCGGACATCTGGTCGTAAATCTTGCGAACGACCTTCGCCATTTTGTACGTCACCGTGCCGGCCACGATCATGACGTCGGATTGGCGTGGGGAAAAGCGCATGACTTCGGAACCGAAGCGGGCAATATCGTGCCGAGGATCACCGGCGGACATGAGCTCGATGGCGCAACACGATAGCCCC
This sequence comes from Bacteroidota bacterium, assembly GCA_024276335.1. Taxonomy (GTDB): domain Bacteria; phylum Bacteroidota; class Ignavibacteria; order SZUA-365; family JAADGX01; genus JAADGX01. Next base: position 7,755 of record JAJRXL010000169.1, on the reverse strand, counting down.
ATGGGCATGGGCCACAGGGAGTTCCGCTGGCACCAGTTCAAAAGCGCGTCGATCCGCGAGGTAAAGAATCCCTCTTTCAGCAAAGATTCTAATCCCATTCCAACGCTCCTTTCTTGACGATGTAGCCATACCCGACCATGAGAATACCGACGAAAACAAGCATTTCCCAGAAGCCGAACCATCCGAGGTCTTTGAAGCGTACTGCCCAGGGATACATGAACACCACCTCGATATCGAACACGATAAAGAGCATGGCAACCATGTAGAACCTCACCGAGAACCGCTGCCTGGCGGTTCGGACCGGCGTCATTCCGCTTTCATACGTCGAAAGTTTTTCCGGGTCGGGGCGGCGTGGACCGAACAACCAGGAGGCATTGGTAGCGACAATACCAAAGATGAGAGAAACGGCCAGTACTAAAACGAGAGGGAGGTATTCAAGAAGCATGCGATCTCATTCATGATAATTCCGTGCACCATCACAATTCCTCGCCACGTATCACAGACAATATACTAAAGCGCCGGTATATCAGAAAGTCCAATTGATGTCAGCGCACGTCCTTGTACATGGTCTCAATGAGATTTCCGTACCGCTCTTCCACGATCTTTCGCCGCACTTTGAGCGTGGGGGTGATTTCACCATCCTCGATCGAGAGCGGCTTGTCAAGAAGGACGAAACGGCGGACGCGCTCGTAACTGGCGAGATCACGCTGTAGTTTCTGGATATCTTCCTCGATCAATTTGTGGATTTCCTCGGTTTTCACGAGGTCTTCGACCTTTTTGTACGGGATGCCGCTGCGGTCGGCGTATTCCCGGACGGCATCGAAATCCGGGACAATGAGGGCCGAGAGGAATTCCCGCCGGTCGCCGAAAAGCACGAACTGGTCGATGTATTGGCTCTGGGAAAAGAGATTCTCGATTATCTGGGGAGCGATGTTCTTTCCACCCGAACTGACGAAGAGGTGTTTTTTCCGATCGGTGATGACCAGGAAGCCCGCTCCGTCGAACGTCCCGATGTCGCCGGTGTGAAGCCATCCGTCCTTGTCCAGGGCTTCTTCCGTCGCCTTGGGATTATTGAAATAGCCCATCATGATGTTCGGCCCGCGAGCCAGGATTTCTCCGTCCTCGGCGATCTTGACTTCCACGCTGGGGAGGGGTTTGCCCACCGTGCCGAATTTGTAGTCGTCGAGGCGATTGCAGGTGATGACCGGCGAGCTTTCCGTCAGGCCGTATCCTTCGAGAATGATGATACCGACCGCTTCGAAAAACTCACCCAGTTCGCGCGGTAAAGGCGCGCCTCCAGATACAAAATACCTGATGCGGCCCCCGGTTCTTTCCTTGATTTTGGAAAACACAAGCTTCTCCGCCAACCGGTGCTTTACCGCCAGACCCACACCGACATTGCCTCTTTTCCGGGCCACGGCATACGTGCGCCCAACATCGATAGCCCAGTAGAAGATTTTTTTCTTGGAAGGCGGATCTTGTTCGATCTTGCGGGCCAGACGATTGTATATCCGCTCGAACAGGCGCGGCACGGTCGTGATAATCGTCGGTTTCACCTCGAGCATGTTCGACGCCAACTTGTCGATGCTTTCCGCGAAAGCCATCGTCGCTCCACAGGCCAGCGCGGTGTAATAACCGGCCATCCTTTCGAACACGTGACTCAAGGGCAGGTAACTTAACATCGTATCGTTTTCATCGATGGGGATCACTTTCGCGGAGTCGGTGATGTTCGATACGAAATTGTGATGGCTCAACATGCCCCCCTTCGGCTCGCCCGTTGTCCCCGAGGTGTAAATCAACGTGCACAAATCCTCGGGCTGAATGCTCCGCAACGACGACTTGTAGTAATCCGGGTTCAACGAACGGTGGTCCCGGCCCTGTTGCTCGATGGCAGCGAATTGGTACACGTCCGGTGCCGTCTCCTCGTCCAACTGGTTCATAACAATAATGTGCTTCAGGTTTTTCAATTCGTTACGAACTTTTAAAACCTTGGTAAGCTGGAACTTGTTGGACACGACAATAGCGATGCTTCCGCTGTTCTTTACGATAAAGCCGATCTGCTTGGAGGTCAGCGTGGTGTACATCGGGACATCAATGGCACCGATGCTTTGGATCGCGACGTCCGTCACCGCCCATTCAGGCCGGTTCTCCGACAGGATGGCAATCCGGTCGCCCTGCTTGATACCAAGCTGGACTAAGCCATGCATGAAATTGAGGTACTGGTCGCGGAAATCCCGGTAGGAGATGTCCTGGAACGCCCCGTCCCGCTTGACCTTGAATATCGGTTTCGGGGAATCCGCGAATTTTTGCGTGAGGTTGTTGAACAACTCACCGATGGTCGAAAAAGATACAGCTAATCCCATAGGGCAAATAAAAGAATTATGTTATGGAAATGGTCTCGCCAAAAAGTCACCGGAAAATAGATACTTGGAGGCGCTTTTGCAAATATCATCGGGAAAAAAAAGTTATGGGGATACGACATTGCAAAAATCGCACAAAGACAAAAGTTCATGGTTGATTTTTGGCTGAAAAAGATTGATATTCTTGCACCAAAATTACTGTTACATGAATTCGAGAAGAATTGATTTTTTCATATGAAACATCCTGATACCGCCGACCTCAAGGTATCGACGTGTAACCTTACCGACATCCTTCAGCGGCTCTCGGAAGAATACCAGAACTTCAGAAGCCATGACAATGTTTTGTTGCGATGCGACACGCCGCTCGAGCCGTTGAAGATATCCGGCGCGCACTCCGCAGTGTACCAGATCCTTGAGTTCATTACTACCGCCTGCCTTGATAACTCGCAACCGAACGAGGCCGTGCGCGTATCGGTGCGGACCGCACCGGCCGTCATCGATGTGACCTATCGCTTTACGCCGAACTCCATGTTCATTCTTCTCATGCGTCGCCTCTTGGAGCCGTTAAGGCAACAAATAAATCTCGCGGGCTTGAAAAATACACCGAACTCCTACATCGCACTGCTGCTCGCGCGATGGATCGCCACCAGGCAGCGCATCAAGATCTGGATGGAAATCGAGAAGAGCTCAACGGGGTCGATTCACTGCTACTTTCTTCCGGCCTACCTGAACACCGTCCCGTCGCGAGAAAAACCGCTGGTGCTGGTCATCGAGGACAATCCCCATATCGGGAAACTCCTGGAGCTGTACCTGTCCCGTGCGGGATACCAGACGCGGTACGCCCCGGACAGCTCCAAGGCCATGGATATCGCGCTGGACATCAAACCCGACCTCATCACGCTCGACGTGTACATGCCCAACAAGGACGGCTGGCAAATCCTCAGCGCATTCCGCAAGAACGAAGAAACGGTCAAGATTCCCGTTATCGTCATCACCGTCATGAAAGACGCGCAAATCGGGTACGAGCTTGGCGCGTCCGATTACCTTACGAAGCCGGTGGAAAAAGACAACCTCATCCATAGCGCCCAACGTCTCGCACCCGTCTTCGCCCTGCCGGGGTCACGCGAACCGCTCGAACGCATTCTTATTGTGAGTGAACAGGATGAATTGTTGGATGCTTTACAAACAAAGCTGGCCGATGCCACGCTCAAGGTCCTTGCCCCTGATGTGCAAACCCTGTACGAGGAAATCGGCGACTTCAAGCCGCAGTTGACCTGTTTTGCTTTCACGGAGCTTGAATCATCGATGCGATATCTTCTCTACCGGCTCCGGCTCGTGCCCCACATTTCCGATATTCCGGCCGTGCTCATCACGAAAGGCCCTCCGGAAGAGACCCTGCGCCAAAGCTTAACCGCCATCATGGACGACATTTTCCAGATCGATGGTTTCGATCCATCCCGCCTGGTATCGTACTGACCACTCGTACGGTTATTTACAAGGAGAACGCGTGCCGATCAACCCTTTCCCGTGCGTCCGGGCTTAACCAACGGAATTCCCTGTTGACACAGCGGGCAGGAATCCGGTTCGAACGTCTGCACGTCAAGCGTCATCAGCGCGTACGTGGGAAAACCGAATTGGGCCTTGCCGCCGGAGCGATCGACCAGCAGCCCGATGCCGACAATGGTTGCGCCCGTACTTTTCACAACGTCAATGACCTCCAACAAGCTTCCCCCGGTCGTAACGACGTCTTCCAGGATCAACACGCGGTCGTCCGGCTTAATCTCAAAGCCCCGGCGAAGCGTCATCACGCCATCCACGCGTTCGGTGAAGATCGCTTTCGTCTTCAGGTTCCTGGCAGTTTCGAACGCAAGGATAATCCCGCCGGTCATGGGGCCGATCACGATGGTCGGTTCTTGTGACGCGAAATGATCCGCGAAAGCCTTGCATAGCCGCGCCGTAACCTCAGGGCGTTCGAGTACGCGGAATTTTTCGATGTAGTGTGGGCTGTGCAAGCCCGAGGTCAGGAGAAAATGACCTTCCAGGAATGCCCCCGCATCCCGAAATAAATCAAGAACAGTGTTTTGTTGCATCGGTGTGAGCTCCAGGTGATTCATCAGGAAATGGTTCGGAGTACATCGTCAGCTCCCAGGAGAATCCGGAAGCATATAATGAGATTGGGCGGGAGTGCTCAGCCGGATCTCGTTTGAAGATCGTCGCTCAATTCCGCGGGATCGTTTCGCACGCCTGCCGGGGAAATGTTGGCTACCGGCGGCAGTTGGTCAAGCGTTGCGGCTTTTTGGATTCGTTGCTTCAGTTCAATGAGCTCCTGGAGAAGCATCAGCGTTTGACGGAGATCATCCGGCTCGCCGGCGATTTCACGCTGTTTCGCCTGGAGTTGTCGCAGCCTTCGATCAATCGAATCCGCCAGGATGGTTTTAAGCGACTCGAACGCCGCCCGCTCCGCGTCGTCAACGTTCACGTACCGGAAGTCGTTCCAGCGTTCGCTGGATGAATGCCGGGGCATCAGCAGTTCCGTGAGCAATGCCTGGGCGTCGGTATCAGGAACCATCGACATTAGTGCCTCGACATCAACGACACCCGTCATTTCTTCCTGTTCTATCAGGTACCGGAGTATTTTCCGACACAGTGGATGCTGGAGGTCGTCAATACGCACGTGGCGCAGAATACCGACCGCAATTGCCGGCTGCAGGGAGAGAACATCCTGGAGGAACGTCTTTTCGCGCGCGGGAAGATCGGCCAGAAGGGTCTCGATGGATGGTTCGGTCCCCGTTTGGCTTCCTCGCGCGACAGGCGCCTGTGTGCGGCGCGCGGTTTTCGTGGAAAGGCGGGCGTTGAGAGCATCCCACAAGCGGGATTCGTAGATGGAAAATTTTTCGGCGAGAGACTTAATGTAAAAGTCCCGGCGGATGGGATCCGGGATGCGCGCGATGAGCTCGATCGTATGGTGCACGGCCTTCGCTTTTCCGTCGGGCGTTTCCAGCATTCCTTCCCGCTGGTACTTGGCGGCGACAAAATCCACGAAATGAACACGTTGCCGAAGCAGGCGGCGTATTTCTTCGGCGCCGAGTTTTTGCACCACGCTGTCAGGATCTTCGCCCTGCGGGAGTGTGACGATGGTTACTTCGTGCCCGGCCTCCATGATCAGTTCAATGCCACGAAGCATGGCGCTCGCGCCCGCCGAGTCCGCGTCGAAGACAAACAGGAACTGGCCGGTGTATCGGCCCAGGAGTTTGACCTGGGCGGTCGTCAGAGCCGTACCGCTTGCGGCAACCACGTTATGGATGCCCGCCTGGTGGAGTGAAAGAACGTCGGCGTAGCCTTCGACCAGGACAACCTGGTCCTCTTTCCGGATAGCGTCTTTCGCCTGGTACAGGCCATACACGACATTGCTCTTGGAATAGATGCCGGTGTCCCGGGTGTTGATGTATTTCCGTTCCTTGTCTTCGCCGAAAACACGTCCGCCAAAACCGACCGGCCTTCCTGACGGTGAGAAAATGGGGAACAACAGCCGGTTGCGGAAATAATCGTACTTATGTCCATCATCCTTTTCCGTCAGTAATCCGGCCGCGACGAACGGCGATTCGTCAAGCCCGCGTTTTCGAACACCGGTAAGCAACGCGTCCCAGGCATCGGGGGCCACACCGATCTGGAATCGTTCCGTGACTTCATCATCCCAGCCACGGCGGCGAAGGTACTTCCTCGCGGAAGCGCCTCTTTCCCCGGCGAGGATTTCCCGGTAGAACCGCACGGCAAAATTCATCGCGGCGTATAACTCGTCCTTTGCCTGTTCTTGTTCAGGCGGGCGAGAGCGGTCTTCCCACCGGATGCCGTATCGCTCCGCCAGCGTGCGGACCGCCTCCGTGTAGGATATCTTCTCCATTTCCATGAGGAAAGTAAAAACGTTACCGCCCTTGCCGCATCCGAAGCACTTGAAAATCCGCCGCTCCGGGTTGACATTGAATGAGGGTGTCTTCTCCGTGTGGAACGGACAGAGGGCGACGTAATTCTTCCCGCGTTTCTGCAGTCGAATATAATCGCCGATGACATCGACGATGTCAGCGGCGTTCCGAACGTCTTCAACTCTGTCCGCAAAATTCATCGTGTCACGACAAGTTTTCTGGTGAGGACCTTTCCCGGCGTGGAAAGAACAACCATGTATTGCCCGGCGGCAAGATTGCCGGTGTCCACCGTCACCACGTGTTTTCCCGCTGCCGTCGCGCCCTCGTGAAGTGTCGCCACTTTACGTCCCAGCATGTCGTAAAGGTCCAAGCGAACAGGCGCGACCGTGGGGAGTACATAGGCAATGCTCACCGGCGGGGTGGAAACCGACCGCGACTGACGGACGGGATTGGGAAACAGGGGCGAGAGGGTAATCGAGTGCGGTTGCGCTTCGTTCTCGACACCGACCAGGGTCGTATCCTGCAGGTTGGGCGCGTACTCGACAATCGCGCGGATAAACAAGCTTACATACAGTTTTTCGGTGGCGAGGGAATTTTTCGTCCCGGCGAGGTCGAGGGTAATCTGGTAGCGGCGGTAGCGATTGAATTCGGCCACGTTAGGCTTCATGGCCAGGTGGAAGCCTCGCCAGATACCCTGGTTGATCACCATGTGTTGTCGGGACCGCATCTTGACGCCGATCAAGAAATCCCTCTTTGGCGCAACAGGGATGGGCGGGTTTAACGTTTTTGTCAGCACACCTCGCTTGGCCTGGCTGAGCGGGTCGTTCGTGTTGATGTTCGGCGGCGGGAATCCCTCGTTGCCCAGGATCGCCCGGTACGTCTTCACCACGTTCTTGAACCACGGTTTCGTATTTTCGTCAGCATCGTAAACGAAGATTTCCAACGTGTCCGGGCCGCTCAACGGCTGAAACTTGACCTGGCCGAATCCGATCTGGACAGCCTTGATCCAGCACTTGTCGGCGGGGGAAAACCTTACGTTATACACGGCGTCGGATTCACCGGGGAAATTCGTGATTACCGCCAATGTCATGCCATCGTACACGTCCCGCATTTCGTCATACGCCAACGTATCCAGAACCTGTGCCTGCGCGGTCAGGGCAAAACTCAACAATAAAAGCACGATAGTATTTCGCATGATAGATCTCCGGTTTATAACAATCCTAAATGTGCAAAGGGAAACGATTCCGGTTCGATTCGCGGGTATCACGTTACGAAGAGTCGTCCGGGCTCTCCTGCTTCCGCCTGTAATCGAGGGCGGCGGCGACGAACTTCGTGAACAACGGGTGGCCTTTTCTTGCCCGCGACTTCAACTCGGGATGAAATTGTACGCCGACAAACCACGGGTGACCGGTTAGCTCGATGATTTCCACCAGTTGGTTGTCGGGCGACACGCCACTGAAAATCATGCCCGCGTT
>JAJRXL010000168.1 GCA_024276335.1 Bacteroidota bacterium | reverse complement strand
TTTCCCCCTCGAATAAACCGTTCAAGAAACTCCGGCGCTACGACATCGCGGTTGTGGAAGGAACCGCTGAAAAAATATCGTTGAGAAAAGTGTTGAAGGATTCTCGCGTGGAGCGTATCGAACCTGGTCCAGTACATACTGACGGCGAGGTTTAAGCCGTTGACTCCACGTTCCACGCATTCAAGCGCTCCAGGATGAAATCGATGACCTGCGTATGTTCCCCACGCCCAACACCCCTGATCTCCAACGGTTCACCAAATGCAATGTGGACCGGGAGCGACGGATTAATCTTCCCGAAATCTTTCAAGTATTTGCCGTTGGCCCAGGCATCCGTTTTCAACGCCATCGGCACCAAGGGTACACCGGCGTTCTTTGCCAACTTGATACCCAGTGTATTGAAATCATCCGGCTTGAAATCGTTCGTGCGGGTGGTCTGCGGAAACACGATAATGGAAACCCCGTCCCGTAAGCGCCGGTCGCCCTCGCGCAGCACCGTGACAAGGTCTTCACGGGGGTTGTCCCGATTGACGACGATAGGGTTACGCGACCGCATGATGTGACGAAAGACCGGGTAATCGATGAGGCTTTTTTTGACGATGAAGGTGACCGGTTTCACCGGTTGTATAATGCACGGCAGCACAAACGTTTCCAGCGTGCTCATGTGATTGCCGACGAACACTGCCGGTCCTTCGAACAACCGAATATTGTCCATGCCGGTGATCGTGAAACGGCAACCGGCGTATTCGAGCGCCTCCATGATTCGACGACTCATTTCCACCCAAACTTCGTCCGTGTATTTCCCCTGCTTTGCCAATTGACTGGAACGAAGGACGGTGACCATCATGCGGCGGTAAAACGCCAGGGTGGGATTGCCAAAACCGAGCCGCTTTCGATTAGGAGAGGTCTCGTATGTATCCCGGACTGCTATCATGGGCTCCTCACGCGATGAAAGATAAGACGAAAATACGATCCGGAAAATCACCCTTCAACGGTAACGGGAGTCCGGTTTTTCCCGGCAATGTGGATTGGAATTAGGACAACCGCGTCGCAGTATAGATGAAGACCACGCCGCCGTGCAACCGCTGGAGCGCCGTGACCTTCAATCCCGCCGAGCGCATCATGTCCGCGAATGCATTGCCACAGGGAAATGCTTTGGAAGACCGCACGAGGTACCGGTATGCCGTCCGGTCGCCGGCCAGTATCCCGCCCAGGAATGGCATCCAGGTTCGCGCGTACAGGTGGAACAATGCGCCCGCCATTCCGACCGGTTGTCCGAATTCCACTACAACGATCACCCCGCCCGGACGGAGGACGCGCCCCATTTCGCGTAAGGCGGTCAACGGATTATCCACGTTCCTGATCCCGAAGGCGATGGAGACGACATCGAAACTCCCGTCCCGGTAAGGGAGCCGCTGCGCGTCGGCGGCTTGTAAAACGATCCGTGTGTTCATGGCCTTTTCCCGCGCCCTGCCCAACATGGCCAGGGAAAAATCCGAGGCCCAGACCTCGCCCGCCGACGTCACCGCATCGGCAAAAGCGAGAGCTAAATCGCCGGTTCCCGTAGCCAGGTCGAGCGTTCTTTGCCCCGGCTGAACGCCGGACGCGTACACCGCCAGGCGCCTCCAGCGACGGTGAAGGCCCAGTGAAAGCCAGGCATTCGCCCGGTCGTACCCGGGCGAAATGCGCGTGAACATGGATCGTATCTGCTCAGACATGAAACACCGACTCTCCATCCGGCGGGTGAAAGGGAATGGAAACAGGTGCGATGACCGTTTCCCGCGTTCAAAGGAACAAGCACGGGACGCCGTATGTGCTTTGTATCTCCCCGGCTCTTGCGTAAGTTTGGAAATGTTGGGAAATAATGAAACAGAAAACATGCATACAATAACCGTAATCCCCGGAGACGGAATTGGTCCGTCCATCATCGAAGCAGCAAAACAGGTCGTGGAAGCATCCGGCGCGGACGTTCGATGGGAGGAATCTCTGGCGGGTATCCCGGCCGTCGAGCAGTTCGGCACTCCGCTTCCCCAGGAAACTATTGACGACATCTCGCGCAACAAGGTGGCATTGAAGGGCCCTATCACCACACCGGTGGGAACCGGATTTCGCAGCATCAACGTAGCCCTGCGCAAAGAATTCGACTTGTACATCAACCTGCGACCCGCCAGATCGTTCGAAGGCGTCCGCAGTCTCTACCACAACCTGGACATGGTCATCGTACGGGAAAACACCGAAGGCCTGTATTCCGGCATCGAGCACTACATCGACGCCCACAAGAGCGCCGCCGAGACGATCGGTATCGTGACCCGCGCAGGTTCTCGGCGCATCATTAAGGCCGCGTTCGAATTCGCCCGCTCCCACGGAAGGAAAAAAGTTACGCTGGTGCATAAGGCCAACATCCTGAAATTCACCAGCGGGATGTTTCTCGACATCGGGCGGGAACTGGCGCCGGAATACTCCGACATCGCCTTCGACGACAAGATCATCGACAACATGGCCATGCAGATGGTGATGAACCCGCGGCAATTCGACGTCATCGTGACGACGAACCTTTTCGGCGACATCCTTTCCGACCTCGCCGCGGGTCTCGTCGGCGGACTCGGCCTCGCCGCGGGCGCCAACATCGGAAGCTCCGTGGCCATTTTCGAAGCCGTGCACGGGTCCGCACCCGACATCGCCGGTTGCGACATCGCCAATCCCACCGCCATCATCCTGGCCGCGGTGATGATGCTCGACCACCTGGGCGAAACGACCGCAGCCCGGCGCATCGAAAAGGCGGTGGCCGACGTCATACGCGAAGGCACGCACGTTACACGCGACCTCAATCCCGTTAATTTCGTCGGCACGCGGGACATGGCCGGGCACATCGTCGCCAGAATGAACCGGCAGCCCTGATGCCTCCGCTCTCCGCGCCCCCGCCGACGAAGAAAGCGCTCGCACTCATCTTCGTCATCGTATTCATCGACCTTCTCGGCTTCGGGATCATTATTCCCATTCTTCCCAATTTTGCGCAGCGCGGTTTCGGGGCCAGCGATGCCATGGTGGGCCTGTTGGTCGGGATCTTCTCGTTCATGCAGTTCATTTTCACTCCCATCTGGGGCCGGATTTCCGACGGCATCGGGCGGAAGCCCATTCTCGTGTTCGGGCTCATGTGTTCCGTTGTCGGCTACCTCATGTTCGGGCTCGCCAACTCGCTCACCGTGCTTTTCTTGTCCCGGATGCTTTCCGGCCTCGGGGGTGCAAATATCTCCGCCGCCCAGGCCTACATCGCAGACGTAACCACACCATTCAACCGGGCAAAGGGAATGGGGCTCATCGGGATGGCTTTCGGGCTGGGTTTCGTTTTCGGACCCTTCATGGGGGGAATCCTGGTTGCCTATGGATACGAGTATCCCGGATTCGTCGCGGCGGGATTATCCGCGATCAGCCTGGTCACCACGATGATTGCACTCCCCGAATCGCACGTAAACCGAACGAAAAAAATCACCGGCATCACCGCGTCTCTTTCCGGCAAGGCATTGTTTACGGCGCTTCGCAAGCCCTTCATGGGACCGATGCTCATCCTGTACTTTTTCATTATCTTCTCCCTGGCAAACATCTTCTCCACCTTTCCCCTCCTTGCCGCGCGAGACTATCAGCTCAGTGACCGGGAAATCGGATACCTGTACGGGTACATCGGGTTGATCGGGGCCATCGTCCAGGGGGGCGGCATACGCCTGCTCCTCAAGTTCATTCCTGAGGAAAAATTGTTTGTCATCGGCAACGGCATCATGATGCTGGGCCTGATTCTCATTCCCTACGCGGGAACCATCCCCCTCCTCCTCGTAGCGCTGACACTACTGTCCATCGGCAACGGTTCGAATAATCCCACCGCTCTCAGTATCATCTCGAATCATGCACAGAGCGAGGAACAGGGGGGCGTGCTGGGCCTGACCCAGTCGTTATCCAGCCTGGCCCGCGTTCTCGGCCCCGTCTGGGGCGGATGGATCTTCGGTGCCGTAGGGCACGCTTTTCCGTTCTTGACTGGCGGCGTTGTGATGATTATTGTTCTGGTAGCCAGTATGAGGATCAAACCTGAAGACAAGGCTCAAGCAAAACCCGCTCAGAATGAATCCAAGTTGGAAAACGTATGAATCAACGAACACTCTACAAGACTATTGAAAAAATCGCCGACCGGGACTACGATTCGGATGATGAACTCGTCATGGCCGTCCTCGATGAAATCATCAACCACGAGCGTATCAATATCATCGGCGGGCGGGTGTGGAAGCTCCAACCGGAGAAGAAACAGTATCTTCTCATCCACCAGGCAGGCGAAATCGAGAAACTCAAGAGATCATTCGCCTTGCGTCTCGACAGTTACGTGACATTCAACGCGGTTGCGAGGAAGCGTACGATCCTGGCCGAAGAAACGAACCGCACGTTGCGCAAAATCGGCATTCGCCAATATTCGGCAACCGGTATAGGGCCGAAAGTCCTCGTCGGACGAAGAAAATTCTACGAATACATCATGGCGTTCAACGTGCCAATCGTCAATTCCAACCTGGTATACACGCTCAACATCATCAGCCAGGTCGTCTCCGCCCGCATCGAGAAGCGCCGCAAGGAACAGGAAAGCCGCGAACTCATGACCGAGCTGGACAAGGCGCGACAACTTCAGCGCCATATTCTGCCCGAGCATCGCCAGGTTTTCGGGCCGTACGAGATTTACGGCATAAGCGTTCCGGAAAAAATCGTGGGTGGCGACTTTTTCAACTACCTCCCATTTCCGCAGGACGACCGCCAGCTCGGTGTCGTTATCGGCGACGCGGCCAGCAAGGGGATTTCGGCCGCGATCCAGGCGCTGTTCGTTTCCGGCGCGTTGATGATGAGCGTGGAATACGAGACGAGAATCACCACCATGATGCGCCGCATCAATGATATCGTGCACCGGATCTTTCCCGGCGACAGGTTCCTGACAATGTTCTACTGCGAGCTGTTCATCGGCTTGCGGGGTTTGGCCTTGTTCAGCAACGCGGGACACTCGAACCCGATTTTCTACCACGCCAAAACCGGGGAATTCCGCCTGCTCGAAGTTACAGGCCCCATCATCGGCCTCCTTCCCGACCAGCGCTACGCGGTGGGGGCGGTTAATTTTTCCCGCGGCGACCTGCTTCTCCTCTACACGGACGGGGTGACGGAAGCCAACAACGGCTCCGCGGAGTTTGGTGAAGATCGCCTCATGAAAACGCTGAAACGCGTCGTTAAAAAGAGCCCGAAGGAAATCACCCTGGAAATCCTCCAGGAAGTACAATCATTCAGCGCCCAGGGCCAATACCACGACGACAAGACCCTGGTCGTCATAAAACGCACGAGGTAAGTCATGGCAGCACATTCATTCGACGTTGTTTCGGAACTCGACATGCAGGAAATGGATAACGCCGTGAACCAGGCGGTCCGGGAACTACGCACGCGGTACGACTTCAAGGGATCAAAGAGCACGATCGAATTCAACCAGAAAGAAAAACAGATCGTCGTCATTGCCGATGACGAGTTCAAGCTCAAGTCGGTCATCGATATCCTGGAAACACGGGCAATATCGCGGGGTATCTCGGTCAAGGCATTCCAATACGGCCCGGAGCGCCCCTCGTCGCACGGAACCATACGCAAGGAAGTGGCATTACAACACGGTATCGACCGGGACAATGCGAAGAAAATCGTCAAGCTCATCAAGGATTTGAAGATAAAGGTCCAGGCTTCAATCATGGAAGACCGTGTTCGGGTTTCCGGCAAGAAAAAAGACGACTTGCAGACCGCCATCAGCGCGATCAAGCAGGCGGATTTGTCCATCCCGTTACAGTTCGTCAATTTTCGTCCATGAAACGTTACCTTTTTTCCGTCACTATCCTGCTCCTCGTCGTTTCATGCAAGGCGGGGGCACAACTGTTCTCGATACGGGTTGTTCCTTCAATGGGCGCGTCCGCGCAGGCGCACGGGCTTCGTCATGGCGGGATAACCTACATCAACGCGAAAGAGTTCACGGCCGCGGTGGGACTCTCCTATTCCGAGAACAGCAGGAAACGG
>JAJRXL010000167.1 GCA_024276335.1 Bacteroidota bacterium | reverse complement strand
GGATCACCTCCGGGGCCTGGATATCAATCAGGCGCTTCAAACGGTTGTTGCGAATGATGACCCGCCGGTAAAGATCGTTCAAGTCGCTTGTGGCAAATCGCCCTCCTTCCAACGGCACGAGTGGGCGAAGTTCCGGTGGTATCACCGGAATCACGTCGAGCACCATCCATTCCGGTTGGTTCTGCGGCCGATCTTCACGAGGCAGAAAAGCACTGACGACGCGGAGACGCTTGATGGCTTCCGCCCTCTTCTGCTCGGACGTTTCGTACTTGATCTGGTGTCGCAAGCGCGCCGCCAGCTTCTCGATGTCGATCATACGCAGTAACGCCTTGATCGCCTCGCCACCAATTAACGCTACGAATTTCCTCGGATCATCGTCGTCGAGATCCTGGTTGCTGGGATCGAGGTTGGAGAGAATGTCGAGATACTCGTCCTCGGTCAGCATCGTGATGTCGTTGCTGTACTTCGATTTATCCGGCTTCTCTCCCTCCTCCAGATCCTGGAGCTCCTCGACCAGGGTTCCGAACGGCTTGGGAAAGCTGGTGGGACCGGGATTGATGATAACGTAGGTCTCGTAATAGATGATACGTTCAAGGTCTTTCTGGGACAATCCGAGGATAGCCGAGATTTTGCTGGGCAGTGTCCTGAAATACCAGATGTGTACGACGGGCACAGCCAAAGCAATATGCCCCATGCGCTCCCGCCGAACGCTCTTCTGGGTGACTTCCACTCCGCATCGATCGCAGATGATCCCTTTGTAGCGAATTCGCTTGTATTTTCCACAATGACATTCCCAATCCCGCACCGGGCCAAAGATCTTCTCACAGAATAACCCATCTTTTTCCGGTCGGAACGAACGGTAGTTTATCGTTTCAGGCTTGGTGACTTCCCCGTACGACCGTGCGAGTATCGTATCGGAAGACGCCAGGCTGATGGTGATCCGGCTGAAATTCCGCTTTACAACGTTTTGCATTTTGAAAGGCATTTGTTACCACTCCATTCTGAAAAGCTTTTTCAATCCATTTGTATCAAGCTCAATATGATTCATTACGGCCGGCAATACGGCGTTCTCCGATGTCGGTCACTCAATCTTGACTTCTAGTCCGAGCCCTTGCAACTCGCGGACGAGCACGTTAAACGACTCCGGCACGTTGGGCTCCGGCAGGTTCTCGCCCTTGACAATGGCTTCATAAACCTTGGAACGACCTTGAACGTCGTCGCTCTTCACGGTCAGAATTTCCTGCAGAACGTGGGCCGCACCGTATGCCTCCAGGGCCCAGACCTCCATTTCCCCAAACCGCTGGCCGCCGAATTGCGCCTTGCCACCCAGCGGCTGCTGGGTGATGAGACTGTAGGGTCCGATCGACCGCGCGTGGATCTTGTCTTCCACCAGGTGGGAAAGTTTCATCATGTACATAATGCCCACGGTAACTTCCTGGTCGAACTTTTCGCCCGTTCGACCATCGAAAAGGAAGGTCCGGCCGTCTTTCCCCAGGCCGGAAGCTTCGAGAAGAGCGGAAATCTCCTTCCACTCGGCACCGTCGAAGATGGGAGTGGCGAATTTCACGCCCAGCTTGTGCGCAATCCATCCCAGGGCTGTTTCGTACAACTGTCCCACGTTCATTCGTGAAGGAACGCCGAGCGGGTTGAGCACGATGTCAACCGGTGTACCGTCGGGAAGGAACGGCATGTCTTCCACCGGCACGATGGTGGCAACCACGCCCTTGTTTCCATGACGCCCGGCCATCTTGTCGCCGATGGACAACTTGCGCTTCTTGGCCACATACACCTTGGCGAGCTGAACGATACCTGGGGGCAGTTCATCACCCACCTGGACTTTGCTCTTTGCAATGCGGTACTGTTCGTCCAGCGACTCGAGATGCCTGTTGAGATGCCTGTATATTTTGGTCACCATGCGGTTCTTCCGGCTGTTTTCGACCCAATCCTGGTTAGGATCCAAGGTGAGCACATCCGTCCCCAGAGACGTGAACGTTGTCGGCTTGACAATCGTGCCTCCTCGTACCACCGATCCCTTCTTATCCACGGCCGTAATGCCGTTAAGGCGTTCGCCTTCCAGCAACTCGGTGAGCTTGCGCGCGGTTGCTTCCGCCAAGCGGTTCAGCTCGGCCTTGTGCCAGCGCTCGATATTCTCCGCCCGCTGCTTCTCTTCCGCCCGTGTCTCCGAGTCTTTTTTCTTCCTTGTAAACAGTTTGGTATTGATGACAACCCCGTTCATCCCCGGAGGCGCCTTCAATGAAGCATCCTTGACATCTCCGGCCTTTTCGCCGAAAATCGCCTTCAGCAGTTTTTCTTCCGGCGTGGGGTCCGTTTCCCCCTTGGGCGTGATCTTCCCGATGAGGATATCATTTTCCTTTACTTCCGCCCCCACCCGGACAATACCGTTTTCATCGAGGTTCCTGGTCGCTTCCTCGCTGATGTTCGGGATTTCGCTCGTCAGCTCCTCCTCGCCCCGCTTCGTATCGCGGACCTGGAGTTCAAACTCCTCAATGTGGATCGATGTATATATGTCTTCCGTGACGACTCGCTTGCTGATGACAATAGCATCTTCAAAGTTGTATCCCCGCCACGGCATGAACGCAACGACGAGGTTGCGCCCCAGGGCCAGTTCCCCGTCCTCGGTGGAAGCGCCATCCACCAGTACGTCGCCCTTCTTGAATTTTTGTCCCGGCCTGACCCGCGGGCGCTGGTTGATACAGGTGTCCTGGTTGGTACGGAAAAACTTCGTCAGCTTGTACGTCACCATGTTGTCTTCATCGAAGTGGCAGAACTCCTCCTCCTTGCTCCACCCCAAATCGTACCGTACCGTGATGTAGTTGGCATCCACCTTGACGACTTCTCCCTCATGCTCCGCCATAATCACGGCGTGAGAATCATGCGCCACTTTCGCCTCCAGCCCAGTGCCCACGTACGGTGCTTCAGCCCGTAACAGGGGAACGGCTTGGCGTTGCATGTTGGACCCCATGAGCGCGCGGTTTGCATCGTCGTGTTCCAGGAACGGAATCAGGGCGGCGGCGGGACTGACAATCTGGTTCGGCGCAACGTCCATGTACTGAACTTCATCAGGCGAAACGATGGGGAAATCGCCCTTGTACCGCGCTTTCACCATGTCGTTGATGAACCTGCCATCCTCCGTAATAGGCGCATTCGCCTGGGCGATGATGAAGTGATCTTCTTCGTCCGCGGACAGATAATGAATCTCGTTGGTCACCACACGATCGACAACTTTGCGGTACGGCGTCTCGATGAAGCCGAAATCGTTGATCCGCCCGTGAATGCACAACGAGGAGATCAAGCCGATATTCGGTCCCTCGGGGGTCTCGATGGGACACAGGCGACCGTAATGGGTGTAGTGAACGTCGCGCACTTCGAACCCCGCACGCTCCCGTGTCAGGCCGCCGGGGCCGAGAGCGCTCATCCTCCGCTTGTGCGTAAGTTCCGCAAGCGGGTTGGTTTGATCCATGAACTGCGAGAGTTGATTGGTCCCGAAAAAGGCGTTGATAACGCTCGTAATGGTTCTGGCGTTGACCAGGTCCACGGGAGTAAAATTTTCGACATCCCGCATGTTCATCCGCTCCTTGACGGTTCGCACCATGCGCGACAAACCGATGTTGAACTGGGTGGCAAGCTGCTCTCCCACGGTGCGCACGCGTCGATTCCCCAAATGATCGATGTCGTCCACTTCCGCTTCGCCCTGGAGGAGACGGATCAGGAACTTCACGATGGCCACGATGTCTTCGCGTGTAAGCGTCGTGACTTCGGGGGGTATGTCGAGCCCCAGTTTTTGATTGATCCGGAATCGCCCGACTTCGCCGAGATCGTAGCGCTTGGGATTGAAGAACAGCCGATCAATCAACCCGCGTGCTGTTTCCAGGTCGGGCGCCTCGCCCGAACGCATCTGCTTGTAGATCATCTCTAGCGCGTCCTGCTCCGAATGCGCGTCGTCTTTCATGATCGTATTGGAGATCACTTCGGAATTCGTGTCGCTCTGGTTGAGAAGCGGCAATGTCCTGATTCCCGCCTCCACGATCAGTTCCAGGGAATCCTTGTCGAGTTCAGCATCCATGGAAACGAGAAGTTCTCCCGTTCCCTCGTCGACGATGTCTTCGCAAATCCGGCGGCCCACCAAGGGTTCCAGGCGAGCGGCATTGACGGGGACCTCCTCGACGAGTCCGAAAAGCTCGAGCAGATCGCGGTTCGTGCTGTACCCAAGGGCCCTGAGAAGCGTAGTGACCGGAAATTTCTTCTTGCGATCGATGTAAGCATACATGACGCTGTTGATATCCGTCACAAATTCCACCCACGACCCGCGGAAGGGAATAATCCGGGCAGAATACAACTTGGTGCCGTTGGGATGCACGGTTGAACCGAAAAACACACCCGGTGAACGGTGGAGCTGGCTGACAATGACACGCTCCGCGCCGTTGATGATGAAAGTGCCATCGTCGGTCATAACCGGCAGGTTGCCCAGGTACACGTCCTGTTCCACGGTATCGAGATACTCCGGGTTTGAAGAGTCCTTGGATTTGCTCGAAAGGCGCAGGCGCGCTTTCAAGGGGACGGCATAGGTCAATCCCCGTTCCTTGCATTCTCCAACCGAGTATTTGGGCTGATCCACATAGTACTTGGTAAATTCCAGGACGTAATTTTCCCGGGAATCATACACCGGGAAATTGTTTTTAAATACTTGCTGCAGCCCGATATCTTCCCGTTCTTCAGGCTTGACCCGGTTCTGCAGGAATTGTTCAAACGATTCAATCTGTACATCAAGAAAGTTCGGGTACTCGATCACGTGCGGAATTTTTCCGAACGAGTATCGATTCCCGACTTTTTTCACATTGAGCTCTTTCAGAATCTCCTGCGACCCGTTATGATTGCGATTATTCACGTCCTTGCTCCTTCAAATAACGTTCATTAGATCAAACAACCGACTCATCTCCGCGAGTGAAAAGCGGGCAATCAATAAAACAACAAGAGCGAGCCGGGAATTTCCGACTCGCCACCTGCTGCTGTTGAATGTCACGTACAGGCAAAGCTACGTCGTGCTCTCGTTTTTCTGACACATACCGTATTTCCGGGCGCCGCAATCCCTTACTTCAGGGTTACGGTGGCGCCGGCTTCTTCCAACTCGTTTTTCAGCTTCTCGGCTTCTTCCTTGGACACGGCTTCCTTGACCAACGTCGGGGCGGACTCCACCAGGTCCTTGGCCTCCTTGAGGCCCAACTGCGTGGCGGCTCGGACAACCTTGATCACGTTGATTTTATTGGAACCGAACGAGGTCAATTCCACGTCGAACTCGGTCTTTTCTTCTGCGGCGGCAGCCTCTCCCGCTCCTCCCGCCGGCATCATTCCGCCCATGACCACAGGCGCAGCGGCAGTGACGTCGAACTTCTCCTCAAGGGCCTTGCGCAACTCCGTGGCTTCCACGAGCGTCAGTTTCTCGATTTTCTCAACCAGTTCTTCAACGACAGACATGAATAAACTCCTGTAAATTTGATGTTACGTTTTTGTTTTCAGATTTCCACGACAGCGCTCTCGCGTTCACGCTGCTTCTGCATCTTCCTTTTTCTTGACAATGGCATCCAGCACGTTGACCAGGTCTCGCGACGAGGCGTTTATGACACCGGCTAGAGACGTGATGGGATACTGCACGGCGGCCGCAATTCCGGCCATGACGTCCTTACGTGTCGGCAGAGCGGCAATTTCCTCCAACCGCGAACCGTCGAAAACTTCCTGCTCAATGACACATGCCTTGACCTTGAAGACGTCGTCATGATCCTTGTTAAAGTCCTTGATAATTCGCGCGGGAGAAACGGGGTCCTCGATGCCGAAGACAATTCCCGTCGGTCCGCGGAGGTAGTCCATCAATCCGTCATACCCCTCGACCTCCTTGAGCGCAAGGCGGATCAGTGTGTTCTTATAGACCGTGAAGGAAACGCCATTGTGAAAGAACTCCCGCCGGAGCGCATTAACTGCTTCGACGGTCATCCCGGAGAAATCCGCGAGATAAATTCCCGAAGCATTCCTGACCCGCTCGGCAATCTCCTCGACGGCTGCTTTTTTTTCATCCTTGGTCATCGTTTCCTCAAATGGTACCGTTGATAAATCCGGTCGCGGGGGGAGCGACCGATTCCCTTGTGTATAGAAGCATTACGAGTGCGTAATAGTCAAAAATAAGTGTTCCCGATTCAATGTAAGCCCGCCAGTGATGAGAGGTCGACGCGCACGCCCGGCCCCATCGTGCTGGAAAGTGTGACGCTTTTGATGAAGTTTCCCTTTACCGCCGCCGGCCGCATGCGGTTGATGGTCGCGATAAAGCTTTCCACGTTCTCCACTACTTTGTCGTCGTCAAACGATGCTTTGCCAACAATCCCGTGCAACACCCCGCCTTTATCCACCCGAACGGAGATACGTCCGGCCTTTACTTCTCGTACCGCTTCAGCAACGTTCATCGTCACGGGTCCGGATTTCGGGTTCGGCATCAATCCCCGGGTGCCGAGGATCCGTCCCAGTTTGCCAACCTGTCCCATAACATCCGGCGTCGCAATAACCACATCGATATCCGTCCAGCCATTCTGGATTTTTTCGATGTATTCTTCAAATCCAACATAGTCCGCTCCCGCGGCTTTCGCCTCTTCATCTTTCGGAGGCTTGCACAAGACAAGGACACGCACGTCCTTGCCGGTTCCATGCGGAAGGGTAACCGTGCCACGGACCATCTGATCGGATTTCTTCGGATCGACGCCCAACTTTATCGCGATATCGATGCTTTCGTCAAATTTCGCAGTCGCGGTCTTCTTCACCAGCTTCACTGCTTCACGAAGCCCGTACATTTTCGCACGGTCAATCTCGCTGACCGCTTTCTTGTATCGCTTTGCCAGTTTCGTTTTCATGGATGCTCCTATCCTTCTACTACCAGGCCCATGCTGCGGGCGGTGCCCTTCACCATGTTCATGGCCGACTCAATGGTAAACGCGTTGAGGTCCTTCATTTTCTGTTCGGCAATTTCCCGAACCTGTTCCTCCGTCACCTTGCCCACCTTAGTCTTGTTGGGCTCGCCCGATCCTTTTTCCAATCCGGCGGCCTTGAGCAACAACACGGCGGCGGGCGGCGTCTTCGTAATAAACGTGAAGGATTTATCAGCGTACACGGTAATGACCACGGGGATGAGGATTCCGCCCTGATCCTGTGTGCGTGCATTGAACTGCTTGCAGAACTCCATGATGTTGACGCCCTTCTGCCCCAGGGCGGGACCGACGGGCGGAGCGGGCGAGGCCTGCCCGGCGGGGATCTGCAACTTGATAAAGCCAGCTACTTTTTTTGCCATTCTCTTAACACCAGGTTATTGTGATGATTTATGACTCCGGTTCTACCTGGTTGAAATCCAGTTCAATCGGTGTTTTCCGGCCAAAGATGGAAACCATGACTTTCAGCTTCATCTTCTCCTGATTCACCTCCTGGACGAAACCGTTGAAATTGTTAAACGGCCCGCTTATGACACGAACCGGATCTCCAACACGGTATTGAACCATGGGAATTTCTGTATTGGCACGTTCTTCGAGCGTCCCCAACAATCGCTTCACCTCATCCGGACGCAACGGCACGGGCTCATCCTTCGAACCCAAGAAGCTGATCACCGACGGGGTGTTCTGGATGAGGTGTTTGATTTCCTTGTCCATGATACATTCCACCAGCAAGTATCCGGGAAACAAGCTTTTCGATTTCGTGCGCTTCTTTCCGTCCCGGATTTCAAAGACCTTTTCCATGGGGATGAGAATATTCGTCACCTTGTATGAGAGACCTTCCTCCTGGATTTCGTGCTCAAGGTATGCCTTGACCTTGTTTTCATGACCGGAGTAAGTCCGCACGACGTACCACCGTAAATCCGTTCCGATATCGGTACCCATAAAATCTCCTAGAACAATGCCGTAAGTATCTCTTGGAAGAACTTGTCGATAATCATGACCAGCAAGGAAATAATCACTGTCGATGCAATAACAATCGTAGTATAATCTTTCAAGTCTTCCTGCGACGGCCAGGTGACCTTCTTCATTTCCTTGATGACGTCGTTTACAAAGGTGATGATCTTTTCTTTCATCGTGTGGTCTCGTTGCTGTATCTAAAGATGCTGCACGTGAGGAGGGACTCGAACCCCCAACCTGCGGTTTTGGAGACCGCTGCTCTGCCAATTGAGCTACTCACGTAGGGGGCCTGGGTCACTTACCGGGTTTCCTTGTGCACCGTGTGCTTGTCGCACCACCGGCAATATTTCTTGTATTCCACGCGCCCGGGATGCTTGCGCTTGTTTTTGGTCGTGGTGTAATTACGTCGTTTACACTCGGTACATTCTAGCGTAATGATTTCTCGCACGATACTCTCCAGCTTTAATCTTTACACGTCACTTCCCAGGGGATCGTCGCCCGTTTCGGGAACCGCTCTCTCACCTGGACTGAAATGGAGCCACCCGATCGGTATTCCGGTGATCCTGGCACGCCTGCGGGGAACCCCTGGTGAGCTCACGACCGGGATTGAACCGGTGACCTCTTCCTTACCAAGGAAGTGCTCTACCGACTGAGCTACGTGAGCGTTTCTCTTCAACCGTCCCACCTCGTCATCGAGCGGGAGACGGGATTCGAACCCGCGACCAACAGCTTGGAAGGCTGTGACTCTACCAACTGAGTTACTCCCGCTAATTCCTTTCCATGCTTTTCCCGTCGAACACGGACGGGCTTGTTTCGTGGTGGGGGGAGGATTCGAACCTCCGAAGGCGAATGCCAACAGATTTACAGTCTGCCCCGTTTGACCGCTTCGGTACCCCACCGCGGCAGAGCTGGCGACCAGATTCGAACTGGTGACCTGCTGATTACAAATCAGCTGCTCTACCAACTGAGCTACGCCAGCAAAAGAATCCGCCAGTAAAACCTCTTTACTAGCGGATAGGCTAGCTAATATACAGAAAATTTTCAAAAAATCAATCAGATTGTATGAGAAATATTTGCTTATTTCAGATTCTGCTTAAAAAAACCGATCAGGCGCGGGAGGAGATCACGGGCCGAGGCAAACATGGAAGTCCCGTGACCGGCGTTCTCGTAAATCTTCGATTCGTAGTTCTCCGTCTTGACTTTTGCGTATTCCCTTACCGCTTCAACCGACCGGATATCTTCGCTGCTGGCCACCGCAAGCAAAGGACGCGTACCGTATTGGCGCACCGCGTCGAGTGTCGGAAGAATATTAAAGTAATTCAGTCCCGGCGATAGAAGCACAACCGCCCGGATCTCCGGGTGATTGGCGGCGTAAATAATGGCATTGCTGGCGCCGTAACTGGCCCCGAGTAACCCGATGTTGTTTTTCATCACTCCCTTCTGAGCTCGCACAAATCCAACCGCCGCCTTCACGTCTTCCTGGATGCGTCGATCCGGTCGGACAGACTGCCCGTCGCTGGTGCGTATCGATTCTCCGTACCCCCGTTGGTCGATCGTCAGTACGGTGAACCCTTCTCGCCGGAGCGACTCGGCGACCTCGTCATACGATGATCGATCGCTGCGCCATTGATGAAGGCACACGATCGCCGGATTGTTCGTTCCTTCGGCAAGATACAGTGTGCCGACAATAACAACTCCGTCCGCCGTGGTGAAGCTGACTCGCTCACCACCCGGTGCCACCGCGATGCCTTGATGTGGAGAATATCGTTCCGTATCGACACGGCTAACCGCCGCCGCGCCAAGCATAAAGAACAATCCCAGGATCATGACTCGTTTCATGTTTGCATTCTCCTTTAGCTTAACAATCTACCAGGAATTCATCAATTATACAAGTGAATACAGGGGTCTTATCAAGAAGTGATTGGGTTGTGCTTGAAATAAGCGTCGCGTATCCTGTGTGCCAGTTTTCCCGGGGTACAGCTTCGCTTGCAGGAAATCCATACAATAGTTCTATTCGCCCGGAACCATGTCATCTGTCTCCTGGCGTAATTCCGGGTACGACGAGTAATCGTCTCGGTCAGTTCGCCCGGCTCGAGGGAACCGTCCAACATGGAAAGTATCTCCCTGTATCCAAGCGTGCGTTCCATGACCAGCCGCGAGGCTGGCGTGGAGTCGAGAAGGCGGCGGACCTCATCAACCCAACCGGCTTCCAGCATTTGACGCGTGCGCATGTTAATCCGCCGATACAGTTCATCCCGCGACCAACTTAATCCACACCACACCACATTAAAATCCGGCGACTGCGCTCGTTCCTTCTGGAGTTTCGACATGGGGACCCCCGTGGCTCGAAACACTTCCACGGCCCTGCACACGCGAACCGGGTTCCGCCGGTCAATTCGGTCCGCCATGTTCGGATCAACGCGTTCGAGTTCGCGCACGAGTTCCTCCAGTCCTTTTTCCTCGAGATCACGTCTCACGCTCTCCCTCACCTCGGAAGGAACAGGCGGACAGTCAAAGAGCCCCTCAAGGAAAGCGAGGAAGTACAGTCCCGACCCGCCTTCAGCCAGGACGCGCTTGCCTCGAGCCCAAATCGCTTTCGCTTCCTTGCGAGCCTTTTCTCCAAATTCCGCGGCCGAGTACACGGCCACAGGATCGACGACATCAATCATGTGGAAAGGGATGGCTGCTCGCTGCGCATGCGTCGGCTTAGCCGTCCCGATGTCCATTCCCCGGTACACTTGCCTGGAGTCCACGTTGATAATTTCCGCATCGAGCAAGCGGGCCGTTTCCACGGCGACCTCGGTTTTCCCTGCCGCCGTGGGACCAGCCAGGACGTACACGGTCCGCGTCAGTCCTGCCACCCTTCTTTTCCAACCAGCGGGACAAAGCGAAACCCATCCACTTCCCGCGTGAAGAATTCCTTTCCCCGCCGTTCCACCAGGAACATCGTCTGCACCTTGCGATCGCCGACCGGGATCACCATGATGCCACCGTCTTTCAATTGCTGCATCAAGGATCGCGGCACCTCCGGTGCCCCGGCAGTTACCATGATCTTATCGAACGGGGCAAAGCGCGACCATCCCACGGAACCATCCCCGACGCGCGTGGCAATCTTCAGCCCGAGCTTCTTGAACCGTTCCTCCGCCTTTTTCATCAGCTCCGGGTATCGCTCGATGGTAAACACACGAGCACCCATGGTTGCCAGGAGAGCAGCCTGGTACCCCGATCCTGTCCCGACTTCCAACACCTTGTCGCCCTTTCTTACTTTGAGCAGTTGGGTCATCATCGCGACGGTGAACGGTTGCGATATCGTCTGGTTACAATCAATAGGAAGAGCGGTATCCTCGTATGCACGGGAAGCAAATAATGGCGATACGAACATCTGGCGCGGCACCTTGGCGATAGCGTCCAAGACATTTTCGTCGCGGATCCCTTTTGCGCGAAGACTTTGAATCAATTCCTCGCGCGCGAGTTCGAACCTGTTCACAACCGACCTCCTGTTCATATCTCTTCTGCCTCCTGGGCCGTGCTCATCTTGAATAGACGCGAGAACGCGCCCTGTGTTTGAGGACGCATACGTTCAATCAGGTAAGCACGCAGTTCCTTTCCGGCAAGCCTCCGGATCAGTTTTCCATCCTCCGCCACCGATATGATCCCCGTCTCTTCCGAGACAACGACGACAATGGCATCCGACTGCTCGGTAACACCGATGGCGGAGCGATGCCGCATACCCATGATGAACCCCTCGCTTTGCAAGTGCTGGCTCAGCGGAAGAGTGCACCTTGCCGCCTCAATGAACCGGTCCTTGATCACGATGGCACCGTCGTGAAGCGGAGATTTCGGATTGAATATCGAGAGAATCAACGGCTTGCTCACCAACGCATGCATATGGACCCCCGTTTCGATGATCATGCGCAAACCGGTTGTACGCATGATAACAATGAGAGCCCCGATCTGTTTCTGGGATAATTCCTCGCAAGCTTCCACCACCGTGTCCACCGTCTCCGTGATTGACGTCTTGAGCAGCGGTGAGAAGATGGGGTTTCGACCGACAATGAGGAGCAGGCGCCGGAGTTCCGGCTGGAAAAGAATAATGAACGCCACGACCCAGATGTCCGTCAGCGTGCGCAGGATCCATGTCATGGCCGGCAGATTGGCCGCCCGGGAAAAGAACGACATGGCAATGATGACAATCAGCCCGATGAATATCTGCACGGCGATCGTGCCGCGCATGATGAGGTACAGCCGATAAAACAAGAAGCTGACAATCGCGATGTCGAGCAGGTCGGTCCAGTTGATGGTCAGGAATCCGATCTTGAACAGCATCGCTACGCCTCCCACTGTTCCGGGTGATGGATGGCGTCCAGCACGCGCAGCGCCTGTACAGCTTCCCGCACGTCGTGTACTCGCACGATGCGCGCGCCGTTCATCACGGCGACAAGGCTGCTCGCAAGCGTCCCCCCCAGGCGCTCGCCCGCCTCGGCGCCGGTGATCATCCCGATAAAAGATTTTCGCGAAGTGCCAATCAGCAACGGCCAGCCCAGATCGGCGAATACCGACAACGAGTGCAATAAGCGGAGATTGTCCTGCAATCGCTTCCCGAACCCGATCCCGGGATCGAGAATGATCGACCCTACCCCATGCGCGCGGGCATGGTCGATCCGGTCTTTGAAAAACTCCACGACTTCCGTCACGACATCATCGTAATACGGGTTCCTCTGCATGGTCTTGGGCATGCCCTTCATGTGCATGATGACCACAGGTACCCCTCGCTCCCCGGCCAACTTCGCCATTTCCGGATCGAACCGCAGTCCGCTGACATCGTTGATAATGTCCGCTCCGGTGTCGAGCGCCCGGCGTGCGACCTCCGCCTTGCACGTATCGATGGAGACGGGGACCTTACTGAATTTTCGTATCGCTTCGATGACGGGAAGAACGCGTTTCATCTCCTCACCTGCGTCCACCGGTTCGGAACCGGGGCGGGTGGATTCACCGCCGACGTCTATGATATCCGCTCCTTGCGCGACCATCTCCCTGACATGCTCAACAGCATCGGCCCGCCGAAAATACCGCCCGCCGTCGGAGAACGAATCGGGCGTCACGTTGACGACACCCATAACGAGCGGGCGTGCCCTGAGATCAAGAACGCCCGATCGCAGCTTCAACTGGAACGGGTCGGACAGCACAAGCGGATTATCAACGGTGTTCAATGCGCAACATCGGAAAATAATGATTCAAAATCGTGTTCATGGAAAACCCGGACCGAGCCAAGGTTATTGCGCCCTCCTGGCACAACCCAACGCCATGCCCGAATCCATGGCCGTAAAATAATAATGTATCACTTGAGATGCTGACGGCAAAGCTGTTGCTGTAGATTTTATTCCAGCCCAAAGCCCTGCCGAGCATAAGCCGGAACTGCTCCGTCAATAACCGGTTTCCATCAATGCGAACACCGGAGATGTTTTCGCCGGGCGCTCCGGATTGCCATTCGAGCGAAGAAGCACGCAAGACTTTTCGCAGACGTTCGTTCGTCACTTTCCACGTCCAGACGTGGTGCCCGGCGTCATCGCAATAACCGCAGCGTATGGAAGTAATCCCCGGCATCTTCTTTCCCCAGACCTCTGTCGGCGTACGCGTTACGCCCGGGCAACAGGCGTGGTACGGAACGGGAACGACGCGCCCGTTCAACGTCATGACCATTCCGCTTGTCTCTTCACCGGCTTGCCGGAAGGGCTTTTTTACATCCCCGGAACCGAACCAAACCTGGCAATGCGTGTTGTCACAAAAGTCGGCGAAGGCGTGACGCCGACGCGACGCCAGGAGGAATGATCGAACCACGACTGCCTGCGCCCGTAAAAATGCCGGCGGATCGGACGTGGAGCACTCGCCTGCCAGCACACCGACCACCAGATCTTCCAGGGGTAATCGAACTACGGGGACGAGGTCTTTATCGCCGACAACGATCTGCAACTCTCCGCGGTACTTGCGTGTCTTTCCTCCCGGTAACGTCAACAGGAACTCCCCCCGCCACGGCTTTCCGGCCGGTGTCACCAGCCGCGCGTTGCGGCTCTCGTGACGCGCACCATCGGATACGACCGACAGTTTTTCTCCATCCGCAAGGTCTATTCTAAACACGGAACCACGAAGAATTTTTCCCTCGCTCAGGCGTAGTTCCGGCTGCGTTCCGCGAAGTACTTGGACAGTCAGCGCCCGCGGACGGAAGAGACCCATGACGGACACGGAAACCGCAACGGTGCGCGTTTCACGGCTTTTCCCTCGCTTGTTCCCGCACGAAGACAATACGAAGCATGCAGTCAGAACCATGATCAACACTTTCGTCATCGGATGATCCGCGACAGGTACCGCAGAACTTTCCCGGCCACGGGGGCGGCTTTATCCGATCCTGTTCCTTCAGGAACACAAACGACGACCGCCACTTTCGGATCGTCGTACGGCGCAAAGCAAACAAACCAACCACTGTATTTCCAGGGGACTCCGCCTGCAATGGTCCCGGATTTCCCGGCGACTGGAAAGCCCGGCACGTCGGCCTTGCGGCCCGTTCCGAAACGGACGACGCCGCGCATCATCGCTCCCAGCGCTTCCAGCGGCCGCACCGACCGGAACGGCCCGCTGCCGGAACCGGCGCCCGTGGAAACAAGTGCACTGGCCTGCAGCAGTTGGAAGCCGGTCACTCTGCACGCAGGGTGCTGACCGATGGCGAAAAGGGGAACTTCGACCGCATCGAGGGACCGGGGGAGCCCACCCGACGATTCACCGGGAACAGAGAACATGGTCGTCCGCCCGAATCCGAGTTTTCCCGCCGTTCTCAAGAGCGCCTCGCCGCCAATTCGATCGCCGAGAGAGGCAAAGAAGCAGTTACAACTGAGCGCGAACGCCGTTTCGAACGTAAGTTCGCCGTGCCCCGACGAAAGCCAGCATCGGATTTCTTTTCCGTGTAGAACGATACTCCCCGTGCACAGGAACGGCTCCGGGAGCCTCGTTCCTGTAGTCAGCGCAGCCATGGAAGTCACGATCTTGAACACCGACCCCGGTAGCCGTTTCGCCCGGACCAGGTCGTCGCCACCACTCGTGGCAGCAATGGTCATGTCGCCGAGATCCAACACGGCGATGGAGGCACGTTCCGCCACCGCCAATTCGCGGCAAAAACGCTCGAGGGATTGCCTGGCGGCTTCATCGAGGACGGCGTTTCTCCCCGACGGCATATCGCCCTGTCCCGTGGACAGATAAGACGCAACCATGAAGACAAAAGGCAGCCAGCGCATGTGTTCAAGCTACGAAATCGGGTCGAGAAATCAGATGGTCGTCCGCGCCCGATGTCCCGGGCTTTCCCTATATTGGCGGGGATGGAAGTGCTGCATTACGGAATGGTCCTGGGCGTCGGCATCTTCGCCGGCTTCGTCAATACGCTGGCCGGCGGCGGCTCGCTGCTGATCCTGCCAATGCTCATTTTCCTGGGCCTCCCGCCCGCCACCGC
>JAJRXL010000166.1 GCA_024276335.1 Bacteroidota bacterium | reverse complement strand
GCCGGAAATGACGGTTTTCGCTTTGCCGGACACCGCGCACCAGATAAACATATCATCGGCCGGATCGGCGCAAACAAACGCAGGCCCTTGTTCCACCTCGACTATGGAAAACCAGGGAAGGATCTCCTTGTAAAAGAGATACTCGATTTCGTGCTTGGAGAGATGGAATTTCGGGTAGGTGAGTACGCGAAGGTACTCGTTGACGATTTCCCGTGAGGCAAGCGGACGAATCTTTCTTGCCTTCCACGCTCGAACGAGTTCCCCCGGAACACCGCCGAACAGCAACGCTGAAACGATGACGTTCGTATCCAGGACGACTTTTATTCCTTTGACCTTGCCCATTCAATCGCTTCTTCGACGCTGTCCGGCGACAAGCCGAGCTTCCGGATCTTGGCGCGCACCTGCTTGAGATTCGTCTTGAGCACCTGCACCGGCCTGAGGATGATTACCCCTTCATCGAGCTCGACGTCGAAATACTCCACGTCCGGAAGCTGCGCCATGATCTTCTTGGGAATCGTAACCTGATTCTTGCTGGTGATTTTCGTTAACATAAGGCCGCCGAAAAATATTCCTTGTTTCCTTACTTTCCGGTAATAAGATAATACGAATTCCTTGCATTGCAAAAGGTCATTCCGAACTTGATCCGGAATCCATCGAACAGAAACCAGACCATGAATGTATTCGCGGGGAAACGTTCCCTATCCGAGAATAACCTCAACCATTTCAATAGGTTGAATCGGTTGAAACCGATGCGGAATGATGTGAGCGGGTTCAAATGCCCCACGATTGAAATCGTGGGCTTCCCATTGCATGGCGTCGAAGCATAACATGCGGATTGATCATTGGAGAGCAGATACACGTGATTATGCAGACGGCAAACGAAGGTTAACGAGGGCTCCATCCCGCGACTTGATCGGCTGGAATATCGCAAGATGTGATTCCGAACGTAGTCCTGGAATCGGCAAGCAAGGTTTGGATTCCCGATTGCACCACGCAGCGGTTGCGTCGTGGCGGCAACGCTCGGGATGACGTTACAACTCATCCACCCTATCTACTCGTTCACTCATGTGCTATCTCTCCTTGTTCCACCACGATGGTCGTCCGTCCTGCGCACGTATCGCCACCACGTAATCCAAAATCGATAATTTATAATTTCAAATGCACCCCTCCGGCCGGAACCATCGGCGATTCGCACAGTAGATAGTTCATTCGTACTTTACGCGGGTATCATAGAAAAGGAGTTTCAATATGCGCGCCCAGTCCGGTCTCTTGCTCTTTCTCATCAGTGTGATAGCCACAACATTGTTGACCTGCGCTGTCACCGACCAGCTCCACGAAAGACCGCGCAGCCCCATCGTGTACTCCCAGGAGGAATACCAGGCCATGTGGAAGAAAGTCGAGGAAGCCCTGGACAAGGGGCTGCCGAAAACCGCCCTGAAGCTGGTGCAACAGATTTACCAGCAGGCAAGAAAAGATCGCAACCAGCCACAGATCATCAAGGCCCTGGCATACAAGGCCTCGCTCAAGGGACAACTGTCCGAAGACGGCATGGTCATCATGATCGAAGAACTGCGCCGGGAAACGGAATCGGCGGACCAGCCCGCCCGCGCCGTTCTCCAATCCGTGCTGGCGGAGACGTACTGGGCGTACTACAAGTGGAACCGCTGGGAAATCGGGGATCGAACGAATCTCAGCGGAGATCGCGGCAGTGATTTCCGCACCTGGGACGCCCGGGCCTTCGTGGACACCGTGCGCGCCTTGTACCTCGCCTCCCTCGAACAGGCGGAACTGCTGCAGAAGACACCCGTGCGCGAGTTCGAAGCAATCCTTTCCGTGGAACCGAAATCGAACGTGTACCG
>JAJRXL010000165.1 GCA_024276335.1 Bacteroidota bacterium | reverse complement strand
TGTTGCCCGTACAACTTGCCCTGGGCGTACGATGGCTGGATACGACAGTGCAAAGAGGGAGAACCTACGAGTACCGCGTGTCGAGCCTTTCTGAAGACGGAAAAGTTATCCAATCGGAGATGAAAACGCCTGTCACGTATCCGCGCGAAGTGCGCGTACCTTCCTTGCGAGTTCTTTCCACTTTCGCCGACGAATCTTCCGCCAGCATCCACTGGTTGGCAGAACCGGGAGTTCCTCCCTCCACCTTCAAGGTGTATCGCCGCCTCGGCTTTTCCGGCCCCTTCGGGGAACTCGGTCCAAACTTCATCGATTCCTGCTGCGTCGTTGCCATGGGCGTTTCGCGACGGAATGATTCCACGATTTTCATTCTCGTGGATCACACGATTGAACCGGGACAGGTTTACCAGTACTACGCCACTGCTGCCGACTTCTTCCAGAATCCCGGTGCACCAAGTGACACAACGACTGTGATCACCTTCAATATGGCTGCCGTGCCCTTGCCGGAATATCTTAACGCAGAATCTGATGACACTTCCGGGATTCGACTGTCGTGGAGACTCCGCGACACATCCGCCGTTCAAGGCATCATTATCGAGCGCGGCCCGGCGCTGGATTCCGGGTTCGTGGGGATGTACACAGCAGGACCAACCGACACGACATTTCTCGATATTAACGTTGAGCCTGCAACCATGTACTACTATCGCCTTCGCCTCGTAGGACCGGGAGACAAGCGATCAGGACCCAGCGCAGTCATTTTCGGGTTGTTCAATGAAAGCGCTCCACCTGTCCCTCCTAGCGGACTTGCCGCAACCCCAATACAAGGCGGGGTACGACTTTCCTGGGACAATGATACGACCCAATTCCTCGAAGGCTGCATCGTCTATCGCGCAAACGGCCTCGAATCTCCCATGCAGCAGATCTCACCGTTGCTGGCGCCCGATATTACTTCATACGTGGATACTTCGACGGGATTACTGGGAAAGTACACGTACTTCTATTCTATAAGCGCCGTCAATACAAGCCACGTCCGGGGACCGCAGTCCGACACGGTGAGCGCCGTGCCGCTCATCCCGGTGCCTATCTCTTCTCCGATGGGAGTACGAGCCGTGGTTCTCGACGATGGCGTGTTTGTATCGTGGAGCATTCAGCGAACGGTGAATCCGACACTTGAAGGATTCCGCGTATTCAGAAGAACCGGGGTTACGGCCAACTGGAGACCGTTGGCTGATACGCTGCTGGAAGCTTGGCAAAACAGCTTCCGGGACACAACGGTAACGCCTGGAAATACGTACAGTTATGCTGTCCGAGCGTATTCCATTCGTATGGACAGCAGCGTTTTGAGCATGACAGCGACGGCGCGCGTACCGACGCCGGAGATTTATCCCCCGGCAAATCCCAGGGCCAGGTTCATGAAGAAGCGCGTGTATATCACGTGGGACGAGATCGTTCAACCGGCGGCGGCCGGTTTCCGTCTTTACCGGTACACGAGGGGCAGGAAGCCCGTTTTGGTCGCCAGGCTCTCTCTCGATGATACCGAGTACGTAGATCGCCGTCCGGGAAAAATATCCCCGGTGTTTTACTATCTTACGACCGTTGACCGAACCGGGCGTGAAAGCACGCGCAGTAAAGAGATGGCCCTGGCGTTTCGGTGACATCGATACTTTTCCGCGTGTCAGCTTGACAATTATTGACAATATGGATATTTTAACTGCCGTAAAGGAAGGAACCCGTAACCATAACATATCTCGTGTTGTCATCTGCGAACAGGCTTGGTTTTGTTGACCAAAGTGTACGTAACAGTTTTTCGCAACGTGTATCATTCATATCAAGGATAGAACTATGAAAAAAGCGTTACTCATTGCCTTCTTCTTTTCCTTCATGGGAATCGAGGTGTTGGCACAAACAGCCCCTATTGACAGCGTAACGGTAATCGAGCAAGGGAATTGTTGCTTTGATTTTACCGTGAAGAACAGAAACGTTGGAAAATGGGCCATTTCGGATTTCCACATCAAGGTCACCACGCCGGGAGTTACAATCCGTGCTACACCACAAGCCCCCGCCGGTTGGGTTGTAAAAACCTGGGGCCCTGATTCCGTGTATTTTGAAGTCGCTCCGAACATGAGACCGATCACCTCGGGGAAGGAACTCGGTGGATTTATCGTGTGCTTCAACCAGGATGTCGGTACCTTCAATATACGTTGGAGAACAACGCGCCCAGGCGATTTGGTCGGTGTTCCCATAACCATCAGTACGGGTTCGATAGACTTATCCTGCGAGGTAACATGCGACGAGATGACCATCGATCCGCAGGGAGATTGTTGTTTTATATGGGTCATTACAAACAATAACTCCCTCAACGAGATCATCGATGATTTTCACTTCCAGATTACGACGCCCGGTGTCATTCTTACATCCATCACCACTCCACACGGCTGGTCAATCGGCTCACAATCGTCAACCGGCGCTGAACTGACCGGTCCCAATGCGCCGATTCTCCCAGGGAAATCGCAGGGTAGTTTCAAATTCTGTTACAAAGTCCAGTCCCCCACGGCGACAACATTTACCGTGAATTGGCAAACGACCTCCGGTGGAAAAGAGATTTGTTCTGGGAAGGAGCAACTGAAATGCGTGTACCTGCCCCCATCAAAAGACACCGTGACAGTGGATCCTCTCGGCGATTGTTGCTTTGACTTCCTGGTGAAGAATCGGAATGATTCACAAACCATGATTGATGATTTCCACGTCAAGGTGTTGACGCCGAACGTCAACGTCCGACCGGTGCCTTCCGCTCCGGCGAACTGGACGATACCGCTTTGGAATTCAAGCGAGGTATTCTGGAGAGCTCTTCCCGGCCTGGGAGGCATCGTTCCCGGCGGCGCCTTGAACGGCTTCAAGGTGTGTTTCGATAACAAGGGCTCTTCACCCATGTTCGAAGTCGAGTGGACGACGACGTTCCAGGGGAAACCGGTTTCCGTTGACACCCTTCATCTCCAGTGCGAGGTTATCCAGCAATGCGATTCCATCGAAGTCATGCCGATCCAGGGCGCGAAATGCTGCTACTCCCTTACACTGAAGAACCGGCACACACCTCCCGGCCCACTCAATGATTTCCACATAAGCGTTTTAAATCCCAACGTCACGATCTCCTCCGCAACGGGGCCATGGTCGCAAACGTTGAATCCTACGGACGTCAATTTCTTCACTGCAACGAGCGCGTTAAGCTCCGGTCAGGACTTAGGCGGATTCAATATATGCTTGGAAAACAATTCTACGAATCCTGCTGTCCAACTTCTCGTGCAGACTACTCTTAATGGGAAAGAAATTTGTACCGAGACCATTACCGTTGAATGCGAGCCGGAGCCAACGGGATGCGACTCGGTCAAGGTCAAGCCTCTCGGGGACTGCTGTTACGAACTGAACCTTATCAACCTCCATCAACCCCCGGGTCCGCTCAACGACTTCCATCTCGAAATCCTGACGCCCGGTGCCACGTTCGGTCCTCATCCATCTTCGCCCTTTGGCTGGAGCATAGAGACCTCCTCGGCGATCGGCATCAAGTGGATCGACACGACCGGCGGCGCTATCAAGCCGGGAGGGAACCAAGGCGGTTTTGTCTTCTGCTTCGACGAGAAGGCTTCCGGCGTGATCAATTTGCTCTGGACGTCAACGCTCGACGGACAAACCATCTGCTCGGATACGATTTCCGTGACGTGCTATTCACGTTGCGATTCGCTGGAAGCGAAACCCATCCTTCCAAGCGATAAATGCTGTTTCAATCTCACGCTCAAGAACCGGCATTACCCGCTCGGTCCTTTGAACGATCTTCATCTTCGCATCACGGATTCAGCCGTCAACTTCGCCTCTCCTCCTGTTGCGCCCGCGGGGTGGGTGCTCTCGAGCTGGGGCGCCCGCAAGGCGACGTTCATCGACACGAGCGGTGTCATTCCGCCCGGCGGCGATCAATCCGGCTTCATCATTTGCCTCACGGATTCACTCGGAAACGTCCCCATCACGAGCCTGGCGTGGTACAGCACGTACATGCAAAAGGTCGTCTGCAAGGACACGTTGCCGCTGGAATGCAAGCCCGTGCAACAGGGGTGCGACACCGTGCGAATTATTGAAAAAGCACCGGACGATTGCTGTTTCGCTTTCGAAGTGCTGAACCGCAACACGAGCAATCATCCCATCTACGACCTGCACTTCAAGATCGACGCGCCGGGAGTCGCCGTTCGACCTACTCCGCTTCCACCGGCTGGATGGACGGTTAGTTCATTTACATCCACCGAAGTTAGTTTTGAAACGACTTCGAGTCCAATTCCGCCCGGAGGGAACTTGTCCGCGTTCAAGTTCTGCTTCGACGTCGGACCAAACGCGCCCATTCCTTTCATGCTCTACTGGCGCACGACGGGCAAGGGTCTCGTT
>JAJRXL010000164.1 GCA_024276335.1 Bacteroidota bacterium | reverse complement strand
CTTGATGGCGACTCATTTGCTCAAAAGATCCTTGACCGTCGATTGGAAAGAGGAGAAATTCAATGGTTTGGCGATGTACTCATCGAATCCATCCGCGAGAAGGCGTTCCTTGTCCCCTTCCATCGCCACGGCTGTAACAGCAACGATGGGGACATCGCGAAGATGCTCGATCGTCCGCAATTCCCGGAGTACTTCACTCCCATTCATGCCGGGCAACATGATGTCGCAAAGCACTAAGCTGGGCTTATTGCTTTCGCACCATTTACATGCTGCTTCACCCGTAGTAAAACTCACTGACTCACAACCAATCATCCGGATCATGGTCTTGAGCAGTTTCAAGTTCGCCTCGTTATCCTCGATCAGAAGGATCGTGTTCGGCAGTTCATATACTGACATATCATTTCATCCCCATGTATAAATGCGAAGAGTTACTTGCGAACGACAGAAATATCGACACGGTTGTTCAGTATGCGTCCCGTGGCCGTTGTGTTCGATGCAATAGGACGGCGGGACCCAAACGCCCGCGCTTCGATATTCCACACCCGGACTCCCTTGTCAAGCAGGTATTCCTTCACGCGTTTCATTCTCGCTTCAGACCGTTCCTGGTTTTGCTGAAATGTACCAAAATTATCCGAATGACCATGTATCTTTACCAAAAGATCGGCGTCTTTTTTCAGCATGGCAACAACACGATCGAGGTACTTGCGCAAGGTATCCGGCAACCCGTCCCGCCGAAGATCAACCGGAAAATGTACAACTTCATTAAGCGGAATTGCAGGAAGTTCGAGAACAGGCTGTGTTACGAGAGGCTCCGATGTTACGCCAATAAGTGTATCCACCCGAGGTTCCAATTCCGGAGCTGGGATGCGCGTGATGATAATGGTTGTATCCGGTACGACGCGTTCCGCAACCCGAGGGGATATCGAACGCAGAACGAAGTCCACACCACTCACGACATCCCCGTTTTTCACAGGACGAAGTTCGAAACGATGTTGAAGCGAATCAGGGACCAGGCCCAGCCGGTTCAACTGCAAGGTGTCCAACGCAGCACTATATTTTCCCGGCGGAAGATTGTAAAGGACATAGCTGCCGTCGGAAAAGGTTACGTTTTCTTCCCGTGTGACGCCGCTTTCGTCCAATACCCGCACCTTGATGCCATACTGCCTTTCCCGCCGGTTATGGCGAACGACGTAAACCGTCCCGCTTACCTCTCCAGATACATATACCGGCACTTCCACCCGCTTAAAACGATTGGGGTCCGTTATTACCTGGTAGGAAATATATTTCGGTTTCCAAACCGGATCGGCAAAACTGTTGGGATCGAGGGCAAACGTGAATTCGTCGTACGGATTCAACTGGACAAATCGGGAGAGCTCAAGACTTCCGCTCGGGTAGCGCCTTCCATTGATCCGGGAGACATCGACACGAGACTTCAATTGTCGTTCCGAAGGATCATGTTTGCCGTTTCCATTCTCATCAAGATACGGAACGATCGTGATACCGCTGGAACCGACCCAATTACGGTTGTCGTAGAGGATCCCTCCACTTTCCGTGTCAAAACCCAGGGCACCACGAAAACTCTGTCTGAAGGAAGCATAGGATGGTTGAACATCGAGGGAGGTTTGACTTTCCGCGAACGGGACATCCATTCGAAAAGTGATGCGCATGCCGGAGTACCCGTGACGGAAGTCCTTGAACAACAACAATTGCAGGTACGCGCGATCGAATAAATATCGTTCCGCTGAAAGACGGGCGTACAGGACTTCCCCGCGCTGGTGGTCTATTACGAGTTGCGGCCTGAACCATGCATTCATCCAACGCGTGGTCACCGTCAGGATTGTCTGAAAGAACGAGCGGTGATACTCACCGCTGATTGGCCCCGACCAGCCAACCTGGGTCTGAAATTGTGCTCGAAGCCCCAGGAAATACAACTGGGTATTTACATCTCCAACCAGAGACTTATTAAATTCATACGTATACTCGTTTAAATTGAGATTGAGGTAGAGAGGATTCCTGCTGATGGACGTCGGCAGGCGATATCCAAGGAACACGCGTTTGTCCTCCCTTCGGATACCGAGGTAGAGAACATCGTTTCGGAAATATCTATTGTATTCAAGTCCCGCGTAAAACTGGGAAGCAGAAGCGAACCTGAGTTTCCCCCTTGCGCTGATATCCCGCACATATTCACCGGAAAAAACGAGATCGTCCATGACCCGAACACTCGTGGTCAAAACCGGTGATACCAGGTACCGATCCTGATCATTCAGGATACTGACGCCACTGCCAACAGTAACGCGTGGTCCCATACCCCACCGGACCGATACCTGGCCAAGGCGTTCCCGGTCGAACTGGGAGAGGATACCTGCTTTTATGGTATACTCGTATTCATTCGTCGGTAGCTGTGCCGAAGGTATTTCAATGTATTGCTCGCGAATTTCTTCTTCTCCATTCGGGCCGTACAATTTCTGTGTGACCGTGTTGGTTCCATACCACAACGGAATGGTGAACGAGAATGTACCCGTGGAATCAACAACCGTATAATCAATAAGCTGGTGATTCATGTACAGCTCAACTTCCCAACCGGCTCGTGCCACATCCGTAAGGGTATAGGTTTCGAAAGACTTTCGCGGCACCTCCGGAACGTTGGTTATCATCACACCCTGCATACCTGAATAAAATCCAAGGGAGGTTGCCAGGTAGCCGATGGCCACTTGTCGTAGTGGCATATCGGAATCGGCAACATATCTCCAGCGCCACGGTTGTCGGTTCCAATCCACTCCAAAGGCAGATGAGATCGTCGCAAATGCGCTCAGGTCGCCTCCCGCTACCTCGCCACCAATCCCACCCGTAAAGACGATGTCTTCATAGGTTGGAGCACGAAGGTAATTGACGGACCAGTCCAACATTCCTCCACCGAGCCAAACGCGGTCCCGGGGAGCGAGGTATTGCGGAACCAATGGCGCGGATCTTTTCAGCATCTGCGCCCGTCTCTTTTTTCTTTCCATGATGCGAAATGCCGGCAGCGCACGCGACGTGGTCATGACAACTTCGAGATCGAGTTCGTCAAATGTGCACTCCAGATCAAAGACCTCACCAAAAAGCTGTCGCCGCAAGTATACATCCGTACTGGTGACAATGAAATCGCTCGGAGTGATCTCGCGGACTGTCTCCCCGACGGTGATACGACGGTCTTTCAGGTCAATCAAAAACCGAACGTTTTCCCCCGCAAACGTCCCGGAGACTTTGGACGCGTGCAATGCAAATTCAGTCTTGATTTTAAGAAATGAAAATATCTCACCCAGCGGAAGATACAATACACCATTAACCCTGTACGCAGTTACGTCTATCCAGCCCAGTTGGGGAACAATAAAACGAACAAGCAGCTCCTCGCGATCGAATTCCACAAACTGATCCGGTTGAGAGTTTCGCTCCAACGTGAAGGGCCACGAGCGCGTGATCAGCCCAATCTCCAACGAACGTGTCGCCTCCGCATTACCCAAGAAAGTGTTCCCAAAAAGAATTACGACAAGGACATTCCTCACAAGACGCATTTCAAGGTATTGTCAAAGCGACGGATTTAATCACCGGGGCAGCTTGCAGGATATTCCCGGGACTATCGTCACGCATGGTATTTAGTTCAAATTCGGCAACATATTCACCGGGTGTCAATCCCGCCAGGTCTATGTCAAAGCGTTTTCTCAAGGTGTAATAAACAGCAATTTGCTTCGTGATGCTTCTCTTAACGGAGCCGGATGAATCAACGAACCTGAGAATGGCATTGCCGATATAGGCAGCATTGCCGGTTCGTTCCATGTCGAGTAACAACACCAGGGAATCTCCTTGCGCCTTGGCGCTGATCCCTTGAATGATAATCCCCGTCGACACGGGACCATTCCGATACGATAGAGCAAGCACCGACCTGATCTGGAAGTACACCTTTGCCTCTATCCCCCGAGGTTGGTCGCCACCGGTCAGAAGTTTTCTCGTTTCAGTCGACGTAATAATCGGTCTTGCCCAGTACTCTCCCACGGGCAAATTCTGCGGCGGTCGGGCAATGAATCGGATCTTTCGCCGCTGATAGGGTTCTAGGCGGAATTTCCTGGGATAAGCAAAAAGCCAGGGCGCTGCATTTGGCTCCGCCCCTGTAAGACTGTCGGGGAAGAAGATTGTGACCTTTCCCGTCGAATCGGAAACCGGGTACCCGAAGACAAATTCAATCGAAACTTCTTGAGCCTTCTCAGTGCCGTTATCTGCAAGGATATAACCGCTTCGATGAGCATTGTCTAGGTAAAGAGCAACCGGGGCAAAGGACGCCTGTGAATAAAGTGGACACAGCCCGCACACGATAAAAAGTGTGAGAAATGAAATCGATCCTCTCATGATCTGCACCTCATGTGTACGCGATCCCGTGTTACATTCTCAGAAAAGGTATTGATTTAATGGGAGCGCTACAACCAGAGCGCCGAGCTCGTTCATCGGACGCAGCGAAACGGATAGGAGATTCAACGTACGTAATAAGGAAAGGGTGGTCGCAAACGCAACCACCCCTTCATCGCATGGAGGAGGGTTATCAGTTTCCCGTGTAATATATCTGCAAGGTTACGGTTCCGGTATAGGTTCCTGCAGTCTGCGTGTGTGTAGGCTGAACAGTGCCCCCAAGAAACACATAGAGATTACCGCCCGTACCCAGCGTCGCAGTCGTGGATGCCGATGGATCGAAGGCAGTCTGGCTCGATCCATCAGTATTTGTTGTGTGCCCGGCATCGGTCGAACTAAACGAGATTGTCAAGCTATTCGCACCGTTCGTAAGTGCGTTCGGAAGTGCAGTGAATTCCAAATTGATTTCACTACTTGGATTGCCCGAGATAGAGAACTTACCAGCGTTTGTACCTGCATCAGTCGCTTTATCGACCGAAGAGTTGACCCCGGGAAGCACGTCTCCGAAATTCAAATTTTGATCCCCACTGATGGTCAAGGGCGAGAGCACGGTCGCAGTGGCCGTGATGCTCGCTTCCGGCTGCGCAAATGCTACGCCACCCATAAGGAGCACAAAGCTCAGGACAACAAGCAAGAAAAAACAACGTTTCATTATGTTACCTCTCTGGTTCATGGAATAGAATTTCAATGTATGGTGATCGGTATTTCACGCTCTGATCACGTTACGGCTTTTTCCACATTCTGTATTCTCGAGACTAATTTTTTCATACATGCTGCCATTCAACCAATGATGGCGCATCACTTGTTCACAACGAAGGAAATGCGAATACCATACCAATTCAGTTTGTCTTTTACTTACAAGCTCTAATTCCTTTATTTACAATAAGTTACTGCTATTATAGAAAGGGATTTCTTGACTCGGACACAGCTAGAGCTGCAATTATTTCAAGGAAACCGTTGCAAAGGTATCAAGAAGAGAACAGGAATTTCCGCACAAGTGCCCGCAGTCCACGGTTTCCATGCGTGCGGTTGCTTGTGGAAACACGTTTTCTGAAGTCCGTGTCCGTATATCGAGTTTTCAAAATCGTGAGTGCAATACGATCGACGGGAGGGAGGAGCAAGAATGACCCGGTATACAACGTACACCAAGCAAATTATTTATGATATCGTTTGGAATACCAACGACATGTGATTACATTACAGTATAGGTGCACAAAATATTGAACATTATTCGGGGAGGAAACAATGGCATTTGGGTCAATGAATCAGTCTCGTTTCAGAATCGACCGTGAATTGAGATGATCAAAAATAGATCATTGATCTGGTTGAAGAAACTCCATCTTGACGATTCCCTGAATAGAATGACGGTCACATTTGTCTTACTCACGTATATCGTTCTTTCATACCTGGTCATCACCCTGTTCTAAGATGATGTAATCGGTTGAAACCCGTTAATGGGTGCTGCGATATACACGCAGATGGCGTTAATTACTCACGTGAACCAATCGGTTGAATCCTCGCAAGGAGAAGTTCTCCTGTCTCCATACAGACATTCGCCGCGCCACGTTCGCATTACTTCACCAACATAACAGGGATTACCGCGGTGCCTTCCTCGGACGTCAAATGTACGAAGTACAAACCTGTCGGTAATC
The DNA here is from genome assembly GCA_024276335.1 of Bacteroidota bacterium. GTDB lineage: Bacteria > Bacteroidota > Ignavibacteria > SZUA-365 > JAADGX01 > JAADGX01. The sequence goes on along the minus strand of JAJRXL010000164.1, from coordinate 5,408 downwards.
CATCAGCTTCGAACCTGATGGTGGAAGAACCTTGCTTGAACATTTGATCCACCAGAAGAGCTACCTGAATACCAAACGCGTTCAGGACTTGTATGCGCACCCGCATATCTCTTGGAATCGTGAATAACACGGTCGTTGTGGGATTGAACGGGTTTGGGTAAGCGGCGATTATGGATGGTGATTCCGGGACATCGATCAAACGCGGTCCACCCTCCCGGCAAATTCCCGTCGATGTGAAGCTCCCGTTAATTGTTATGGTCCGTACAATCCCATCCAACCAGGCAAAATCCGATATGGTAAGCGGTGTCGATTCGGCGTTTCCCAATCCTGTCTCGCATATCAACACGGCAAACGTATCGACAGGGGTCATACCCGGATTTTCCAGCGCAAATTCGAACACCCTGTCATCTCCTACGACTTCGTTTCTCAGCACGGTAACCCGGCCCCCGATCCTGGTTTGTACTTTCATGGGAAGAAGAAGCGTACGATTGAACGTAACGGCCATGCGGAGCGATTTGGCTCTGCTTCGTTGAAGCAACGACGACTCGTTAACCATAATGCCGATTCCCACGGTATCATCCGTTCCGCCCGAAATGTCCGCCAGGCTGATCATGGCCGTAGCAAAAGAAGCTGTGGCAGTTACCATAACGGAATCGAACTCGATGCACGGATCGGCACGGATACCAATCCACGATGAGATCGTCTCATCGCTGTCCGGAAGAAATTCGAGTTGAATACGGACACTATCACCTGAAGCCAATTCCCACGGAAACGGTGGAGCCAGAATACGGAATCGAGGATCACTTGTGATGGCGTCGGTAATGATGGCATTCCGATTGCCTGTGTTCGCCAGTGTTACGATGAACGGCTCCGGCGCTCCAACAACGGCATCTACAACCGGGACACTCCACGTGTATGCAGGGCTTCCGACACGTGTTCGAACAATAATCGAACGCACGGTAGCACAATCGTCAACCAGGCGAATCGTGTCGGTGAACACTCTCTCATCAACGCTGCCCGGGAAAACAACATGAAAGCTGTCCACGGCCGTTGTGTCAAGAAAAAGCAAAGACGTCGACATAGTAAAGGCGGAACCGCCGGTCACAGATACCGTCACCGGCAACGTCCCACTATTCGCCAACACGATGACCGCGCTGTCCGATTCGCCGGGACACAATATTCCAAAATCAATCACTGTATCGGATAACACAATGCCCACCGAATCCCTCACCCCTTGAAGCATTATACTGAAGAGCGAATCCCCCTCGGCATCGCTCGTAATTTCTAGTTGTGCTGTGCGCACACCGGTCGTGGATGGTGAAAAATTAATCGTGATTGATGCGGAATCGTGTGAAGCTACAAGGAGCTGTGGCGGCACGGATAATGGCACGCGCAAAGTATAGTCTCCGGCATTGATACCGGTCATTACCATTCGTGAAATATGTAGATCGGAATTCCCGGGATTATATAAGACAATTGATGTATCAGCAGTACGATCATCGGGACAGATCATCTGGGGGAAGGAAACAGCATTCGTTGCGATAAGGAATGGCGGCCCCAACGCGTAAGCGGCTATACTGTCGGTAAGAGCAACGACGCATGGATTTCCCGAAAAGATGATTCGGGAGACGTAACCCCCGGTGTCAGGTGGAGTGAACGCAAGCAGTAGTACCAATGAATCACCGGGACGTATTTTCATCGGCAAGACTGGACTTAATAAACGAAATACCGGGTTACTGATCGTAATATTTTCCAACGTCAGTGATCGAATCCCAATATTCAGCACCGCGACTTCAAGCGTGTCCGTTTTACCCTTGACACCAATAATCCCCATAGATTGCATCGATATTTTCGGAACTGCCACCTCCGCGCTGATCATTACCGTGTCCGTTCTACCACATTGATCCGTAAAGGTGACCCACCGTGTGAATACCCCCTCGTCAAGTGGCGCGGTAACTGTGACTCGGACCGTCTCCTTCATGCCTGCCGGAATATCCAGTGCTGACGGGAAAAGCTGAATGCTCGTGTCCGTCTTCAATGCAATTCTTCCGCGCGACTGTCCGCCGTTTTCCAGCACAATAAGTGTATCCTTTTTTTCACCGGGGCATAAAAAGCCCAGGTTCATTTTTGGGGTTACGGTTGCAACACGTACCGGCGCCCACCGTCCTCGCAAAGCAACGCGAAACGTATCCGCATTGCTTGCGTTGGATACGATCAACAAATCCGCTGTGTTAACTCCATACGTATCGGGTGAGAATCGCACGGTGACCCAGGAGGTATCATTCTCTTGAATAACGAGACGCGGTGGAATAGACGCGGGCGACAGCAACGCGTAGCTACTCGCATTGCGACCGACAATCCGGGCCGAGGTAATCACAAGACTGTCAGTGCCGATATTGCCGATGAAGAACGATGAATCCTTTACGAAAGGGAGACCACAATCAACAACGCCGAAATCCAGTTCAACAGTTGATGTAATCTTCGGGTGCACGGGCACTGCTCTGACCTTCAGTTTGCGTATCCGGTGATAATTTGTCCCGCCGCCGGTCCCCGAAGTAAAACCGAAGTATCCATCAAATGGAATAAACCCGGGGATCGTATCATGATACACTTGGACGCCGTCATCATAGACACCCACGATACCGCTATCAAATTCGATCTTGATTTTCTTCCAACCTGCCAATGCAAAATCAAAATAACGCCGGGAGGTCAAGTGATTGGTCGTGGTATCTTGAACAACCGCGATATGCTCTCTTGGATCATCCGGGAAAAACTCCGTCAACGAGTTATCGTATTCATCGAATTCAATCCCGTATCCCGAGCATCCACTGAACCCCATATTATGCCCGAAATAATCGGGGTAGCGATAATCCCTTACCATGGCGAACACGATTCCATCCGCGCCTTGCGTTCCATACCTGTTTCCACCACCAACGAACATTTCAAATTCTACGATAAAATGGTCGACAACAACTCTCGTTCGATTGAACAGCTTCCCGAACTGGAAAGCGCTCGCATCGGTCAGTTGCAAACTTCGCGTCGCAGAGTGCCAACTGACAGCTCCGCTGGCAAAATACTTGGTGAAATCAAGGCCGGCCGAAAAGTCATCATCCCAAAATACGGGTTGGCTTCTCAAGGTGCCGTTGAACGATAACAGCAGAATCAGGGGCAGAAATATAACCTGATAGCGCATTGTATTTATTTCTCCATTGGTGTTTCAACTGTAATAATGACCGTGCGATTGTATGCGCGCCCTTCCGGCAAGGCATTGGAATATGGGGCATTGCGACTGCCGTGAGGGTTGAGCACGACCTGACGTGGTGACACGTACGGTTTCAACAAATCGAAAACGGCCCGGGACCTCTCGAACGAGAGCTTCATGTTGTATTCCGATGAGCCAATGTAGTCGGTATATCCACTGATAATAACCGATGATTTTTTATCGATGCGATTTATGATATCCCTTATATATCGAGCATGTGAGGACTTTAACTCCGCGCTGTTAAAATCGAAGAGAATCAGCTGCAATCGATCACGCCGGATTTTACCGACGACGCTTTCCTGCTCTCTCTCCCTTATATGAATGTCGACCGGGATATTCGTTCCAGCAGAGGAGGTTCTTCCCAAGTTATCTGTTACACTCAGCTCCATGACAACCTGCTGTTCTTGCGCACTAAGCAGGTGGATATCGGGAGTCCAGGTTAAGTACGACGGCGGCACCCCCTCCCCCTTGTACAAACCGATCAAACGGTCTCCTTGCTTAATGGATATCGACCAGGATTTGACCCCTTCATCAGCAATCAACGTCGGAATAATCGTAACTTGCGAAGCACCAACAACAGCCTGAGTATTATTAATCTCAACGGGATCAAGCAGGACCGCGTTCTCCGAGTAGAGTTCAACTCTTGCGTTTTCCTCTTGCCCGTCCGGGATATCCGTTGCGGTGGGATGTTCTGGCAGCCCTCGGCCCTTTGCATGAATCCGCGATGGTTCAATACCCCACGTAGAAACCAGGTATCGCTTGACCGCTTCCGCTCGATCTAGGCCGATAGTCGGATTGGTCCGATCCCCTGGAGATTGACTTGAAGTCCCAATCAATGTAAGGGAAGCGGTTCCATTTTTCCTCATACGATAACCGACGATATTCAACAAGTTGTGATAGACATCCATAGTACGCATCGGAAGACGATTGATGTCGAACTTCGAAACGGACTCCTTATCCAGGAGAACCATCGCAGTAGATTGCAACGTCGCAGCGCCGGCGGGAAAATAAACATGCGGGAGAATTGGAATGATGTCATGCTCATGAATTCTCTCAATATCAATATCGAGCTTTTGCGGGCCAGTACCGGCAACCTTATAACCCAGACCGACGATTAATGCCGGTGGCGGGGGAGGCGGTCGGTCGGGGAAATATGAGGTATATCTGGAGCTCCGTCGAGGTAACCGCACGACCAAGCCAAAACCACCATACAAGTTGGCTGCGTACCAATGAAGTCCACGAACGATTGGTGTAAAACGATAGGTATAGAGTAGTTCCGGTACCAACCGAATGGATTTCGACAGCCATAGTTCACTGTGAATCCCAATACTGACTCCGAGCTGAAGGCGCTGTACTTGAGGAATATCACCGGCATAGTAATTTCGCACAACCGTCCCGTCAAGAAACGTAACTCCCGCCGGTTCCAGCAATCTTTCCTGCTGGGTAAACGTTGTTTGAACGAGGTAGCCTAGTGAAGGGCCCGCGTCGAGATACAGCAGAGAGCCTAAGAGAGCATACTGAAGCAAGGGCTTGAAAGAGATTTCCGTTAGGGTCGGATCAAGAGTAAATTCCGAAACTATCGGGACACGCGTATCCCCAATAATGGCCTTCCCGATTTGCTCCTGCCTTTGGAATGGCAGGCTGATGCGCTCATAAGCTGCCCGAAATTGAATGGACCATGTTTGAGATAAAAAAAGGTAAAACGCTGCTCCTGCTGAAAAATCAAACCCGCGTTCACCGCCGAATTCCGTACAACAATTTGGCACTCCGGGCAGCTTGCGAAAACTCGCCTCGTACGTATTAAACAAGCCGCCCCCGTAAATTCCTATCAACGGAGAAGGTGTTTTATCATCCTGACCGTAACAAACCTGATGGGAAATTACGGCTGTAAGAAGCCAACACAACCCTGTAATGTGAATCACCTTCATTCGGTAGAAGTATACCCCTCCCGTTGAAATACTTGATCGCCTCTAAACATACTCAACACCAACGATGTTTCAAACATCGTAATGGTTTGGCGAACATAAGAGGATACGCTACATTGGATAATCAGTGGTTCGATTCCAACCACGGAGAGGAGAGGTGCGAGAGTGGTTGAATCGGGCGGTCTCGCCCCGTAAGGGGTCCCTTTGGGAAAAACCGTTGT
>JAJRXL010000003.1 GCA_024276335.1 Bacteroidota bacterium | reverse complement strand
CGGACAGAACATTTCCGTCATCATAGGTATAGGTCTTCGAGCCGTTTCCCCGCCGGGATTGAATCCAGGCAATCTCATCCCACGTCTTTGCCGAGCGTCGTTGCAGCTTGAAGCCGAGGCTCCCTGACTCGGATGATGTTTACCACGACAAGTGGACACCGGAAGAAAGTATCCTCGCCCGAAACGAAACTAATTCGACCGGGGTCCAAATATCTTTCAATCCCTTGACCGATGAAAAAGCATATTGCTGGGGGTCATTCGTTTTTTTGTAACCTGTCACTCCGGACCCCGTGATATTACCATAATACGAGAAGTCCGTCTTTTGGCTGTTCGGATTACCGGCATTATGGAACACCATCCGGCATAATTCGATGCTTTCACCCTGTTTGATCTGGTAAAACTTATTCGTCGGCGCAATTTCGGTATAGGTAATCAAGTCAGGGTTCACTCCGTTCGTCTCAGTCCAAGGATTCGATAATGATGTCCACTTGAATTGCGCGAAATAATGATTGTTAATGGGCTTCTGACCCAATGTTCCAGACCAGGGGATCGCCTCCTGGGGGTTGTAGGCAACGGTCGCCATAATAGCCGTTGCCTGCCATGCCGGACCGCTATTGACCAGGACCAACCCGATAACAACACTGTCTGCTCCCTGTTGATATACCTTCATCTCAAGTCTAGGTGTTTGAGAAAAAAGAACCACTGGAGCGAGGAAAAATACTATACCAAGAACTTGACGGGCAACCACCTATACTTGGGCCTTTCGCAATACGTGCTCGGAAATATTGGGAATTCGAGAGAACTTGATTATCCGCGATATCGACATTCCCCAAACCGTTCATAAACTATAAAAGAAATGGGTATGTGTCAAGGACAAACTCGATTAGTCGACGAATATATTGTCGGAATCTTTTGAGCGATTAATGGCGCTGCCTTTCCTTCGCACTCCACCCGCCATCTGCTGGCCGCACCGGGGAGTTGCCCTGCACATCCTTGCGCCGAACCAATGGTCGAGCTGGTTTCCGGCAAACTCTGCTCCGCCTTGTTTTCGTGCCGCAGCGAACAACAGATCATTGCCCCGCGTATTCGTACTACGACGGGCCCGACGGGCACAAAAAAGCGAGGCCGACAACGGTGTCGGCCTCGCTTTTATTTACACTCTTGCCTGTAGAAGATTACTTAGCAAATGACATCTTCATGGTCTTACTGAACGTCCTTCCGGATTCAAGGCCAGAAGCCACGATGGTGTAGAAAAACACCCCGCTTTGTTCAGCTTCCGGGGTCCACTCGACCTCGTGATACCCGGAAGGGATCTGTCCGTTTACCAATGTTGCAACCTCACGTCCAAGCAAATCCGTAATCTTGAGGGTCACCCGCGATTTCTCCGGAAGAAAATAGGAAATCGTAGTACTCGGATTGAACGGATTCGGGAAATTCTGGATCATCGAGAAGCTTTGCGCCGCTGTCTCAGCACCTGCCTTCGGTGTGCCGTGCATGCGGCCCAGGTTGATGTTCACACCAAACAAGTCGAAGTTGTGCGTCATACCGTTTCCGTCTGCATCAACATAGCAGCTGATGGGATACGTCCACAACAGCGCCGGTTGAGGAACCCACCGGAAAATGTCCATCGGCGTCTCAACGATAATTTCTCCGGTCAGAAAACGCTTGGGGCCTAACATCCATGCGTTGTTGAGATTCGCATTGAAAATATAATCGTTCAAAAACGCATGGTCATTGAAATTGCAAGCGCCATCGTTATTCAGATCGCCCGGATAAACGATACAATACCCTTCTCCCGGGTCCTTGACCATGATCCGAAAATGATTTTTCTGCACAGCCGGTCCGCATTCTCCGGAGTATTCAATCGTGACAAACAGGTCGTAGAACCCCCGCGCTAAACCGGTGAGGGGAATATTGAAATCGAACGTCTGATTGGAAGCAGTAGCCGTAACAGTACTGCTCCCGGAAGATGCCGTGGCGACGCCTGGCAGAGGGCCGACTAGTTTCCAATTGACATTGACATTCTGTGACGGATCGGAAGCCATGTCGAACTGAAACGTTGCCGTCGAATTGGCGTTGTACACGTAATATCCATCGACACCCGTTTGGAAATCAAAATTCGTGAAACTGGTCATGAACGGTGGATTTGACGGAGCGCTTAATGTCAACGTGTTGTAGTCGCTCGGCCACATGCACCCCGCCCACGGGTAATTCGAGCT
>JAJRXL010000163.1 GCA_024276335.1 Bacteroidota bacterium | reverse complement strand
GAAACAACATTTGACAGGTCAATATAACTCGTTCTATTCTGCACGATTCTGGATGTTACGTAATGATTGGATCGAATCCTGGAGACCGATTCGCCGAAGGACAACGAAGAGGCCTGACGCGACTTTCCTGCTGTACGCGCCACCTGCAGATGGACAAACGGTTTTATTTCGGATTACCATCGTGGCGGAGCTGCCACCGTCCAGGTTCAGAGCGTTGTAAGCCCCTCGAGCCCTGATCAAGCGGGCAAGACTGAGCAAGGGTATCCCCCGCGTGCGTGAAGCTCTATGCGTTCGCTCGACGGTCAAGAGAATTAGTTTTTTACCGTCTTTTGAAAAGCCCAGGGCTGTTCTTCCATATCGCCCCCTCACGAACGACCGCTTTCGTAATCCTTCTTCCCGCCATTCAACGGAGATCTTTCCGTCCCGGAGCAACCTGGGCGTCCCGCTGACCATTTGAAGGACCGGCTTTGGAAGGGCAGGATTCGAATAAGATGCAATTGAAAAAGTGTCGCCAATGGCAAAGTAGTACATGAACGGGATGGCATTCTTTTTTCCCAGGCTCAAAATACCGCCCTTCTCAGGAATACGCATCGCGACCGTATCAACACCGGTTAAAATGCACAATATCCTAGTATTGGCTAAAGGATTACTTAAGTATTCAAACTGGAGCTTTAACGTGCTCCGCTCGGGATTGACCCTCCACAGCGAATCGAGGATAAATCCATTAATACTGTCAGATTCGGATTCGTCCGTTATTGTATCACGTGAAGCGGACAGGATACCCAGCGTATCGACAAAGGGTAACGCCGGTCCGTAGAAGCGCGTATAAAGCGAAATGGTATTGCTATCAGTACGCGCATTGACTTCGGAGATAGTGAATATGCCGAAAGGGGTTGTTGCCGTGATATTAAAATCATAACGATCTATGAATAATGACCTTGAAGTATCCACGACAAACGAAGACCAGTTCTTGTGTTTCGCGTGATTGATAAAGACACCGTTTTCTATCATGGGACCGATGACGTAGTGTGTGCCTGCGCTCCAAAAATTGGCATTGATACCTGCCAGAACCGTCAACCCCGATTCGAGGCTGTCCAAACGCTTCGCCATTCGCTGGAGTTTTTCAAGCCCCGAAACATGCTCCAGACCTTTCATAACACGGAGATCGATTTCCGGCCTGGAAAGATCTACCGTGAGCGTGTGAACGCGCCAGCGTGTCCTGAAAAAATACTCCTTGCTGTACACGACGCCCGGCGCAATTTCTTGTGTAATTTTTTTCGTGAACCCAAGAGGTCTTCCGGGATCAGAAATTGCTCCCAACGTCGTTAAAACGAGTGCCAAGAGAATGACTCGCTTCACAACCGGCATGGGAGCCCTCTCGTTACCATATTGCATTTATGGGGCGAATAGCACGCCTGGGGATCGATGCAGTCGCTTTGAACACTGTGGGCACATTTTGAATATCGAGAAAAGCAGTCACTTACACCCGCTTCACGGTCTTTTTCCTTATGCCCGAACGATTTCTTTATCGATTTCAACATGCAGGAGAACCGCAGCTGTTTGCGCAATGCCGTCTGGATCTAAACCGAGAGATGCCTGGAGTTCGCCTACCGATCCTTGATCAATAAACTTGTCCGGAAGACCCAGCGTTGTCAACCGGGCATCTTGTATGTTTTCTCGTACCATGAACTCCGAAACGGCGGACCCAAATCCTCCGATAACAGCATTATCCTCGACTGTTATTACGGTATGAAAGCGTCGAAACATGTCCCGCAGCAAATCTTCATCCAATGGCTTTGCAAACCGCATGTTCGCCACAAGCGCATCAATGCCCATCGCCCTCAGTTTGTCTGCCGCTTCAAGGCTGTTCTGAACCATCAGTCCAATGGCCAAAATCGCAATATCTTTGCCGTCTTCGAGTATCTCTCCCTTTCCTATTTCCAACTCCACGTCATGGGTGCGCAGTGCCATGCCGGTCCCCTCGCCTCTCGGATATCTTAAAGCAACCGGCCCTTTCTCATAGAGGATGGCCGTGTGGAGCATGTCGCGAAGCTCCTGTTCGTCCTTGGGCGCCATGATGACCATGTTGGGAATCAATCGCAAATACGACAAGTCGAACGATCCGTGGTGGGTGGGACCGTCAGCGCCGACGAGTCCACCGCGATCGAGAGCAAAGACGACATGCAGGTTCTGGAGAGCAATATCGTGGATGATTTGATCGAATGCCCGCTGCAAGAATGTCGAATAAATTGCTACAACCGGGATTTTATTCTCCGTTGCCAAGCCGCCTGCAAACGTCACCGCGTGCTGTTCTGCAATGCCGACATCGAAATAATGATCCGGGAATTGCTCTTTCAGCAGGTTGAGCCCGGTTCCGTCGGGCATTGCAGCCGTAATGCCAACGACGCGAGGGTCCCGGCGAACCTGGTCTACCAGCGCTTGGCCAAAGACCGCCGTGTATGCCGGCTTCCCATTGGGTTTCCTCGACGATTTACCGGTGACCTTATCAAACGGCGTGACGCCATGAAGTTTTTGTGAATGCTGCTCCGCGGGTTTATAGCCCTTCCCTTTTTCCGTGATGACATGTAGTAAAATTGGGCCCTTGAGGGATTTTATTTCTTTTAGGATGTGAACTAGCTTGACAATGTTGTGTCCGTTGACGGGACCGATGTATCGGAAGCCCAGCGCTTCGAACAGCATTCCCGGTGTAATGACGGATTTCAGGCTACCTTCCAACCGCGCTGCGAACTGTCGTAGCCGATCACCAAGTTCATCGAACTTCCCCGTCAATTCCCAGACGTTGTTCCGAAAGCGGTTGTACACCGGCGATGCGATCAACTCGGAAAAATAATTGGCGAAGGCCCATACGTTTTTGTCGATGGACATGTTGTTGTCGTTGAGTATAACCGTCATGTCCCGGCGCAGGAGGCCACAGTTATTCATTGCCTCGTATACCATTCCGCCGGTCATTGCGCCGTCCCCGATGACGGCAACTACGCGATAATCCTCTTTATCAAAGTCCCGGGCGGTGGCAATCCCCAGGGATGCCGAGATCGACGTGCTCGCATGCCCGGCCCCGAATACGTCATATTCACTCTCCTTCCGCTTGCAAAAGCCGCTCAACCCTTCGAACTGCCGAAGGGTGTGAAAGCGATTCTTTCGCCCCGTTAGCAGCTTGTGCGGATATGCCTGGTGACCTACGTCCCAGATTATTTTATCGCGAGGCGTGTTGAAGACATAGTGAAGGGCCACAGCCAGTTCCACGGTTCCAAGCCCTGCCCCCAGGTGGCCGCCGGTCTTTGAAACCGAGTCGATAATAAACTCCCGAACCTCTTCACACACAGTCCGCAGCTCGCTGATTTCCAGTTTGCGTAAATCATCGGGATAGTTTATTGCCGCAAATAACTTCTTGTTCGTTTTCATATTGCGCCTTTTCAGCTTTCCAATTTTTCAATCGTT
>JAJRXL010000162.1 GCA_024276335.1 Bacteroidota bacterium | reverse complement strand
GCAGGGGAAGAGTTTCTTTCACATTGCCGGCGCCGGACACGAGGCCGCACAGATAGCTGCCGCCCGGTCGATGACAAAGGGAAAGGACTGGGCATACCCGTACTATCGGGACTTGGCGTTCGTCCTGAGTTTTGGAGAAACGCCTCATGACATTATCAGTTGCTTCCTGGCGCGCGAAGGCGATCCCAATTCAGGAGGGCGGCAGATGCCCGCGCATTACGGGAAGAAAGAGGCACGCATCGTATCCCAGTCCAGTCCGACCGGAACGCAGTACCTCCAAGCGGTGGGTACTGCCTTGGGCGCCGTAAAAGACGGGTTGGATGAAGTGGTGTACGTTTCGTCCGGGGAAGGTACAACCAGCCAGGGAGATTTCCACGAGGCGTTGAACTGGGCCAGCCGGGAAAAGTTGCCGGTGATCTTTTGTATTGAAGACAACAAGTACGCCATCAGCGTTCCCGTTTCCCAGCAGATGGCCCATGGCTCGGTGTACGACATGGTGGGCGGGTATAGTAATCTTGCGCGGTTCAAGGTCGATGGCACGGATTTCTTCGCGTCGTACAAGGTCTTCTCCGAGGCTGTCGATCGCGCTCGCAAAGGTGAAGGACCAAGTGTCGTGGTGGCCGATGTTGTGCGTTTATTCCCGCATTCTTCGTCTGACGACCAGAGGAAGTATCGGAGCGAAGGGGAACTCGAGCAGGATCAACTCCGGGACCCGCTTGTTAGGTTGGAACAATCGTTGGTTTCTCTTGGTGTTTTGAACGAATCCGCTTCAAGCGAGATGCGTGCGTCGGTAAAACACGAGATTGACCAACTGACCGACGAAGTGGAAAAACTGCCGATGGCGGAAGCCTCGACGGCGCTTCGGTTTCTCTACTCGGAAGCTCCCGATTTGAACGCGTATGAAGCGACGGTGCCGAATGGGAAGAAGGTGGTTCTTGTTGATGCGATAAATCACGCGCTCAAGGAAGAAATGGAACGCAACCCCAGGATGCTCATATTCGGGGAGGATGTCGCCGATCCAAAGGGTGGCGTATTTACCGCGACCAAGGGCCTCACAACAATGTTTGGGCAGGATCGATGTTTCAATTCCCCCCTCGCGGAATCCAGCATTGTCGGAACAGCGATCGGGCTGGCCTTACGTGGTTTCAAACCCGTGGTGGAAATACAATTCGGCGATTACATCTGGACCGCCATGATGCAGATACGCAACGAGCTGGCCACCATGCGATATCGATCCAACAATGCATGGGCGGCGCCCGTTGTTCTCCGAGTGCCGGTTGGCGGGTACATTCACGGGGCCCTGTATCACAGCCAGAGTATCGACGGTATTTTTGCGCATATCCCCGGCCTGAAAATCGCTTACCCGTCGAATGCCGCGGACGCCAAGGGATTGCTTAAAACATCCTGCCGCCTGGATGACCCCGTGCTGTTCCTCGAGCATAAAGGACTGTATCGCCAGGGTTATTCTGCCACTCCCGAACCCGACCAGGATTACTTATTGCCCTTCGGGAAAGCAAAAACAATACGAGCTGGATCTGACCTGACCATTATCACTTGGGGGGCGCTGGTACAGAAAAGCCTGGAAGCGGCCCGCGTGCTTGGCAAAGAGGATGTCTCTGTTGAGGTCATTGATCTCAGGACATTGGTCCCCTGGGATGCAGAGACGGTTCTGGAATCGGTGCGTAAAACGGGGAAGGTTCTCGTCGTGCACGAAGATTCCATTACAGGCGGATTCGGAGCGGAAATTGCTTCACGAGTTGTATCCGATGCATTCGAATTCCTGGACGCCCCGGTACAGCGGGTGGGTGCCAAGGATTGCCATGTCCCGTATTCATGGGTGCTTGAGCCGGAAGTGCTTCCCCATGACCGGGATGTCGTTGCGGCGGCACGGCGCCTCGCCGAGTATTGATTACGGGGAAATGATCGTGAATATCAACATTATTATTTCAAGAAGGTGTCATGAAGAAGATTGACGTGGTCATGCCAAAAATGGGAGAAAGCATTACCGAGGGGAGGATCCTCAAGTGGTTGAAACAACCCGGAGACAAGGTTGAAAAGGATGAAACCCTCGTAGAAATCAGCACGGACAAGGTTGATACGGAGGTACCTTCGCCTGTGTCCGGTGTTCTGGTTGAGATTCTCGTACCGGAAAACGAAGTGGTGGAAGTCGATACGAAAATCGCGCGTATTGAGACGGAAGAGAGCGTGGCCGATGATAATGGTAGCGCTGAAGATAATACGATCGACCGTGGTTCGGTTGATACTGATATTTCGTCTTTACCGACCGTATCGCCGGCGGCAGTACATCGAGAGGCAAGTGGATCCTCCGCAAAGATTGCCCCATCCACAGCAAGCGGCAGAGAGAGAAGCAGGTTCTATTCGCCGGTCGTTCTGCGCATCGCGACTACCGAGGGTATTTCCATGGATGAACTTGCTTCGATCGAGGGTACGGGTATAAACGGCCGGGTTACGAAAAAGGACGTCTTGCGGTACCTGGAGCGTAGGGCCGCTGGCGATATCGTACCTGTGGCCGCGATGAAAAGACCTGGTGCGGGCACCTCCGCGGCGACGCAGGTTGACGTAGCACCCCAGCTGACGTTTTCGGATGGCCAGGATATCGAAATTATCGAGATGGATAATGTCCGGCGACTGATCGCTGAGCATATGGTTCGCAGCGTGCATACCGCACCTCATGCCGCCATGTTCTCGGAAGTTGACATGACGCTGGTTGACCGAATTCGCGAGCGACACGGCGAGGATTTCAAGCGGCGGGAAGGTTTTTCACTGACCTATTTGCCGTTCGTTGCGGATGCCGTGGTTCGCGCAATCAAGGATTTTCCCTTGATCAACAGTTCGGTTGAGGGCACGAAAATCCTGGTCAAGAGAAGGATCAATCTTGGGATTGCGACGGCCCTGGGCGACGGAGGTCTTATCGTGCCGGTCGTCAAGGATGCCGATTCATTAAGCCTTGCCGGCCTGGCGCGTCATATCGTCGATCTGTCCCGCCGGGCCAGAGATAAGCAGTTGAAACCCGACGAGATTCAAGGCGGAACATTTACGATTACAAACTTCGGCGTATTTGGAAACTTGTTTGGATTTCCTATTATTAATCAGCCCGAGGCGGCGATATTAGGAATCGGATCGGTAGTGAAACGAGCGGTGGTGGTGGATATGAACGGATCAGATGTCATAGCCATTCGACCCATGATGTACCTTTCGCTGTCTATCGATCATCGGGTGATTGATGGAGCATTGGGAGGGATGTTTCTTGAACGAGTTGCGAAGTACCTTGGGGAGGTTCCTGCATCAATAACATAACGCCCTCTTGTGTACATGCGTGTACTTTCTACCATGCTCAAGTCAATAGGCGCCATCTGTGGAATTACGCTGGTCGTTGTTGGTTTCTTGCTCATTATCAGTGGCATGCAGACGTTCAGTTATGATTCCGATTCGCCACTCGCATCCTTCAGAATTATTATCGCGGCAATCCCCTTTATCTGTCTTCCACCCGCCGTGTATGCTATCGGGAAGACGATCGGTCTGTATTCGAAAATGAGACGACTGGATGCTCAACCTGAATCTGCGGGAAAAACGCTGTTTCTCCTGTCGCTGGGGGTTGGCATGAGCCTTCTCATTTTGCTGGCTGTTGCCGTCTTATTTGTTCTTCGGACAACGAGTTAACCATGCGTCGTGATCATATAGAGTCAACTGAAAAAGAACCCCCGCTGAAACGAGAAAAGCGTCCACCGTGGCTCAAGGTCAAGCTACCCCTGGGTACGAACTACATCGATGTCAAGTCCATCGTTGGCACGCACAGGCTTAATACTGTTTGCGAAGATGCTCGATGTCCGAACCTTGGTGAATGCTGGAGCCGGGGGACCGCAACTTTCATGATCCTGGGTGACATTTGCACGCGGAGTTGTGGGTTTTGCGCAGTCAAGACGGGGCGTCCCGACCTCCTGGACACGGATGAACCACGACGTGTCGCCAGTGCCGCCCGTAAGATGAATCTTCATCATGTCGTTGTGACGTCGGTGAACCGCGATGAGCTTGCCGATGGCGGGGCCAGTATTTTTGCCGAAACGATTACCAGGTTGCGGGAAGCGATCCCTGGGGTAACTATCGAAGTCCTGATCCCGGACTTCAAGGGTGAAACCGATGCCTTGCACAAGCTGGTGGAAGTACGACCGGATATTCTCAACCATAATATTGAAACTGTTCCGAGGTTGTATTCCACTGTAAGGCCACAAGCTGGTTACAAACGCTCACTGGATGTCCTGCGTTACTACAAGATTCATGGTCTCACGACCAAATCCGGTTTGATGTTGGGGATCGGTGAGGAAAAAGACGAGATCAAAGCGGCGCTGGAAGATCTGACAGCGGCCGGAGTTGACATTGTTACGCTCGGACAATATCTCCAGCCAAGTAGGCATCACTTACCGGTGGATCGGTGGGTGACGCCGGAAGAATTTGAATATTGGAAAGAGTTCGGCTTGGATATTGGTTTCAGGCACGTGGAATCAGCTCCGCTGGTACGATCGAGTTATCATGCTGAAGAACACGTGTAG
>JAJRXL010000161.1 GCA_024276335.1 Bacteroidota bacterium | reverse complement strand
CAGTGCCCCACGAGCAAGCTCTGGCGATTCGAGATGAAGTGGGACTGTTCCAGGAGATCCGTTCGGCTCTTGTCAAAGCCACGGTGTCCGAGTCGGAGAGGACACCGGATGAGATGGAGTCCGCGATTCGGCAACTCATATCACGCGCGGTTTACTCTACCGAGGTGGTTGACATTTTCGCTGCGGCCGGTCTCGAGAAACCAGACATCTCGATCTTATCCGATGAGTTTCTGACTGAAGTAAGACAACTGCCGCAGCGGAACCTGGCGCTGGAACTTCTAAAGAAGCTGATCAACGACGAGATCAGAACCCACATGCGCAAGAACGTTGTCCAAGCTCGATCATTTGCTGACATGTTGGAGCAGGCCGTTCGCAAGTATCAGAATCGTGCAATTGAAGCAGCTCAAGTAATCGAAGAACTCATTCAGTTGGCTAAGGATATTCGAAAGGCCCAAACTCGCGGACAGGAACTCGGCTTAACGAATGATGAAGTGGCGTTCTACGACGCGTTGGCTGAAAACCAGAGCGCTCGGGACGTGATGGGCGACGAACAACTTCGATTTCTGGCACAGGAACTGGTTGACCGCGTGAAGCAGAATGTGACTATCGACTGGCAGGTTCGTGAAAACGCGCGTGCTCAAATTCGTGTTCTGGTGAAGCGCATTCTGCGCAAACACGGTTACCCGCCGGACATGCAACAACGCGCGACAGAATTGGTGCTTGAGCAAACCGAGGTACTCTGTCAGGAATGGACCGAGGAGTGGGATAAATCATAACAGTTGTAATCAGTGAAGTAAAATTGCCGTGGTGGCAATTGTGTTCCCTTGTGTGTAGGTGACGCTGCACTCTACGTCGCCTTATAACCTATTACCTCATACCTTCTTTCTCTTTTTCCTTTTCCCCTTTTACTTTTTACTTGCCATGAAAACCTATCCTTCATACCTCAAGCTGTTCCGCAGGGGGGAAATCTCGCGGCGTGTCGAGTCGGCCACTAGGAAGCTGGAAGCCTGCGTGCTCTGTCCCCGCGCGTGCAAGGCGAACCGCGCTGCCGGAGAAACCGGAGAGTGCGGCGTCGGCAGGTTGGCGTTGGTGGCTTCAGCCTGTCCTCATTTCGGCGAGGAAAGCGTCTTGGTGGGATTGCGTGGATCGGGAACGGTGTTCTTCGCGGGATGTAATTTGCATTGCGTTTTTTGCCAGAACTACGACATCAGCCAGATGCGGATGGGAAGGGAAGTCGCCGCTGCCGAACTGGCGGATATCTTTCTCGATCTCCAGGACCGTGGCTGTCATAACCTGAACCTCGTCACACCCAGTCACGTCGTCGCCCAGGTGCTCGAGGCCCTGGTTATCGCCGTGGAACGGGGCTTTCGGCTCCCCATCGTGTACAATTCCTCCGGGTATGACGCGCTGGGGACCTTACGACTTCTGGATGGCATCGTTGATATATACATGCCCGATGTTAAATACTCGGATTCGAGGATCGCGGAGCAATATTCCGGGGTAAAGCATTACTGGGATATCGTCAGGCAGGCGCTGCGGGAAATGCACACCCAGGTCGGCGACCTGCAAACGATAAACGGCATAGCCGTGCGCGGTTTGCTCGTTCGTCACCTCGTGCTGCCCAATCGCATTGCTGGAACGGACGAGGTCATGCGATTTCTCGCAGAAAACATCTCCGTAGATTCCTATGTGAACGTTATGGACCAGTACCGTCCCATGTACCGCGCGGGCGATTACCCGGAGCTTTCCCGCCGCCCGACACGGGATGAATTGAACGAAGCGGTTCACATGGCCAGCCGGTACGGAGTTCACCGGGGAGATGCATTTGATACGGAGTGATGCGGGGGAAACCCCACGTTGGGAGGTTCCTCCCCCGCTTGATTTTTTTCCATATAAATGCAATACTATGGCGGTAAGAAACGGGATTTCGTTCCATAGACGTATTCGCTAATCCAATTCATTCCATTTTCCAGGAGTGCGGTTATGAGCGTGATGAAACGAAGGGGATACTCTACTCCGGCACTTGGGGGAGAGGGATGAGCCGGAAGATATTGCCATTGCTATTCGTGATTGCCGTTTCCCTCGTCCAGGCACAACCCTCGGTGTGGGAGCCGCGGGGCATGGGAGGCGGGGGAGCGCTCTTCTCTCCCAGCATCAGCCCGTTCCGTGCCGGAGAGATCTACATCGCGTGCGACATGACCGATCTCTTTCACACGACCGACATGGGAGTGTCGTGGGAGGTTGTACCGTTCACCGAAATTCGTTCCGTGCCCGAATCCAAGGCGGCGTTTACCAGCGATCCCGATGTTCTTTACACGATAAACTTCGACTTCAAGAACGACCTCCGCGTTCCTGCAAAGAGTACTGATGGAGGACGTACATGGTTCGATCTTCCCTCCGATCCGACGCAAGGCGAGGTGTATTACATGTACGTGGATCCGGGAACCACGAAACGGTTGATCATAATGAGCTACGACAGGATTTTCTTTTCCGATAACGGCGGGACCTCGTTTCGTGAGATCTATTCCAACAGCGAAAACGACGGCGCCTACGTCGGGGGAGCGTCCTGGGACGGTAGTACTATCGTGATCGGTACGAGCAGGGGACTGCTTGTTTCCACCGACAACGGCGCTTCCTTTGCGCTGGCCTCGATCAGCGGGATTCCATCTTCGGAGGGCATCGTTTCCTTTGCGGGCGCTTCGGCAGGCGCGAAGTCGCGCTTTTTCTGCGTGACGATGGGACTTGGCGATATCTACCCGCGGATGTACGGCGGCGAGCATTGGGGCTACAAGGGTATTTACGTGTTGGACGGGTTATCGTCGCAGGGATGGGAGAAATCGACGGGGGGATTATCGGCGGACGATCACCCGTTCTTCGTTTCCATGTCGCGGAATAATATCGATGTCGCCTACATCGCGGGCGGCAACGGTTCGACCTACTTTCCCATCGTTTACAAGACAACGAACGGAGGGAAATCGTGGCTCGATGTTTTCAAAACCCGCGACAACCAGAATATCTACACGGGTTGGTCCGGGTATCACGGAGACAGCGACTGGTGGTTTGGGGAGTATGCCCTGGGTTTCACGGTATCGCCCGTCGATCCCGGTATCGCGGTGATAACCGATCTCGGTTTTCCCCACGTGACCACCGATGGCGGGAAGACATGGCGGCAGATGTATGTCCATCCCGGTGATGAGAACCCGATGGGCAGAGAAACACCCAAGGGCAAGGACTACCGGGGAACCGGCCTGGAAAACACGAGCGCCTGGTGGATCACGTGGATCGACGCGCGGAACATCTTCGTCGGTTTTACCGATATCACCGGCATCCGAAGCACCGACGGCGGCCGGGACTGGTCGAGAAACTACCAGGGAATCGACTACAACTCCGTGTACTGCGTACTGCCGTTGTCGGGCGGGAAAAACCTGGTGGCGGCCACGTCATCCGTGCACGACATTTACGAGAGCATGTTCCTGGACGATCAGCTCCTGGATGGAACGGGCGAAGTCATGATTTCCTCCGACGGGGGGAGGACGTGGCAGACATTGCATGATTTTAAGCATCCCGTTGTCTGGCTGACTGAAGATCCGCGCAAGCCTAACACGCTGTACGCCTCGGTTGTCCACAGGTCGGAGGGGAGGATCTTCGTTTCCACAGACATCGACAAGGGACGGAATTCAACCTGGAAGAGATTGGCGGCTCCTCCGCGAACGGAAGGGCATCCGCTGAGCATCCACGTTTTGGACGACGGCACGATCATTTGCAGTTACTCGGGACGGCGGGACTCGAAAGGAGCGTTTACTCCCAGTTCGGGCGTTTTCGTCAGTACGGATGACGGAAGTACCTGGATCGATAGGTCGGACCCCGGGATGCTGTACTGGACGCGTGATCTGGTCTTGGATCCGCATGACCCCAAACAGGACACGTGGTATGCCTGTGTATTCAGCGGGTGGGGAGGTGCGCCGAACGGGCTGGGTGGTCTGTATCGTACGACCGATCGCGGGAAATCCTGGAAACGCATCAGCGACCTGGATCGGGTTTCCTCTTGTGCGGTGGACCCGAACAATCCCGGCGAGCTCTATCTCACGACCGAAGACCAGGGCATGTGGTTTACAAAAAACGTTACCGCCGAGCACCCCGTTTTCAAGCAAGTTACCGGTTACCCGTTCAAACACCCGCAGAGGATATTCTTTAATCCATTCAATAGCAACGAAATATGGGTCACCAGTTTCGGTAATGGTTTGCGGGTTGGAGACAGGCGGACAACCGAAGTCGTACCTCCGGATATTGCCTTTGCGGGACGATTTGATATAGCACTTTTCCCAAACCCGGTCCGGCAAGATGAACACCTGTTCATCAGCAGCGATGCAGGGGGACCTGTCTCCGTGTCGATCTTCGATACGTTCGGGCGCCGAATGTCCGGGCATTTCTTCGTGGATGGCAGTGCGTCCGCGACCCAGTCAAACAGAATCAATACGTCCATGTTGACTGAGGGTGTCTATTTTGTTTCGGCGGTATCCGGCAAAAGCAGGGTCGTGCGAAAACTGGTTGTGACCAGGTGAACGGTGTATCCCGTGGCTCTTCGGCCAGTTTATCATAACGCTTAATTGATTATGTTACTTTTTCTCCATGCGTGAGAGGTAACCATAGAAAGACCAATCTACATCTACAATTTTATCAGACCGGGAGGCACCATGATGAAAACGACTCTATTTCTTCTCGTTGCTCTCTTTATCAATTCCTGCCAGTTCAACTGCACCAAGGGGTCGGGAAACATCACTTCGGAAGAGCGTGATTTCGCGGGCGCTCGGACGATCGAGTTAGCGGGAAGCGCCCATGTTTACGTTTCCCTGGACAGCGCAACATCGCTGAAAATCGAGGCAGATGATAACGTGATGCCGCTTATTACTACCCAGATGCAAGGGGAAAAGCTGGTAATAGGTTCGAAAAAGTGTTACAGCACCAAGTCCCCGGTGAAAGTGTACATCCACGTGCAGGATCTCGACGGTGTGTCCCTCACCGGATCCGGCGCTATCGAAGGAAGTTCCGTCTTTACCTCGGACGTGTTCGATATTTCACTCAGTGGCTCCGGTACGGTCGATTTCAGTTTGAAGGCGAAATCTGTTCTGGCCGATCTTTCCGGGTCCGGGAGAATTCACTTGCAAGGCGAGACGGAGAATATTTCCGTCGGTGTCGCGGGGTCGGGCAATATCGATGCGGCGAAGCTGAAAAGCCTGAGCGTCGAAGTTTCCATCACCGGTTCCGGGAGCGCTTCCGTCTATGCCACCGAATCACTGGATGTAAATATCACGGGAAGCGGAAGCGTGTTGTATTCCGGAGAGCCTGCAGAAGTAAAAAAGAATATCACGGGCTCCGGGACGATATCGAAGCAATAGATGCCTCCGGATCGCCCTTCCCCGGAAGGGGCAACTGCATGGCGACTTCGCTCAGGGCGAAATCGCGTTCGGGGAGCGTACTGAAGAACAAACCCTGGTCTTGATGTGATGCATTGAACACTTCGGAAGATGCCGCTTTGGATCGGCGTGCTTAGCCGGATACACCAAGTGTATTTATCCCGGTCGTGTTGAATCCTATGGACGTATCCGCCGTACACGTGGGAATGGTATCGCGAAGCCATACGGTCGAGAGACCATCGCCCCGTGACACTGTTTTGCATGGCGCCATACGGTATGACTCGCTATATTGGACACGCCATGAAGTTGTTTTTCCGGCATACGAGAGGATTTGATTGAGAACCAGGTATATCGCTTTTCACGCGACGCTGATTGGACTGTTCCTGTTCATCGTTGCAGCGGCGCCATCCGCGTTTGGCAGCCGAACTCCTGATACATTAGCCAGAGATTATTCGATGTCTTTCCCCGCCGGTAAAGACACGAGCAGTAAGCACATGACCGCTTTGAGCACCTCTGCCTCCATTGTGTTGG
The DNA here is from genome assembly GCA_024276335.1 of Bacteroidota bacterium. Taxonomy (GTDB): domain Bacteria; phylum Bacteroidota; class Ignavibacteria; order SZUA-365; family JAADGX01; genus JAADGX01. Next base: position 2,152 of record JAJRXL010000161.1, on the reverse strand, counting down.
ACGGACGGCTGGATGAAAAAGGGTGGAAGAACGCGCGATTCGTCTCCGGTTTTCGGCAGAAAGACCCCGTGGAAGGAGCGCCCGAATCCGGCAGGACGGAGGTTGCGGTCTTGTATGATGACGAAGCGCTTTACATCGGCGCGCGCATGTATTATCCGCCCGGCACGCGGTTGCAAACGTACATGAGCAGGCGCGACAACGCCGGGAAATCCGAACGCATTATCATCTCCCTCGATACGTACAACGACAAGCGGACGGCATACAGTTTCGGAGTTACCGCGTCCGGCGTTCGCATCGACTACTACCACCCCGACGACCGCGAATTCCAGCGCGATTATTCCTTCGACCCCGTGTGGGAGGTTGCCACGTCGATCGATTCGACCTCCTGGACGGCGGAATTCCGCATTCCCTTCTCACAGCTGCGGTTCAACGATCGTCGTCGCCAGACGTGGGGAATAAACGTGAACCGCTACATACCGAACCTGTACGAGGACGACTACTGGGTGCTCGTTCCCAAGCAGGAGACGGGCTGGTCGTCGCGCTTTGGTTCCCTGACCGGCATCGAAGGAATCCGGCCCTCGAGCAGGATATAATTGCTGCCCTACATCGCGGGAAGTGTCATCGCTCCCAGTCGCCCGGATGCGAGCAATCCGTTCGTGAGCACGTTCAATTACGACACGCGCGTCGGCATGGATTTCAAGATGGGTTTCGGTCCGAACCTGACGTTGGACGCCGCCATCAACCCCGACTTCGGCCAGGTGGAGGCTGATCCGGCCGAGGTCAACCTTTCCGCCTACGAGACCTTCTTTCCCGAAAAGCGGCCGTTTTTTATCGAAGGCAGCCGACTCCTGCGGGGCAACGGTCCCGGATACTTCTACTCGAGGCGTATTGGCCAGGCGCCCCGAGGACCTGCGTACGGCGATTACGTGGATCGCCCGGATAATACGACCATCCTTGGCGCGGCCAAGCTCACGGGACGCACGCCGGCGGGACTCTCCGCGGGATTCCTGGCCGCGGTCACCAACCAGGAATATGCCCGGACGTACGACACTGAGACCGACACCTATAACAGCATCCGCGTGACGCCGTACGCCGGGTATGCCGTGGCGCGCCTCGAGCACGAGTTCGGCGCAGAAGCATCGAAGGCCGGGTTTATTTTCACCGGGATGAATCGCGTCTTCAAGAACAACGATCCGTTGGCGGATATCATGACCAGGAGCGCGGTCTCCGGGGGAGGAGACTGGATATGGCGCTTCAACAAGAGCGAGTATGAGTTCAGCGGGTACGCCGGATTCAGCTACATCGAAGGCAAACCGGAAGCGATCAGGCGGGTGCAGACTTCGAGCGCCCACTATTTCCAGCGCCCGGATGCGGGTTACTTGCGTTTGGACTCGTCGGCGCGGTCGCTGTTCGGCTACACGGGCGAGCTGCAATTGCGTCGGAGTACCGGTGAACACTGGCTGTGGAGGATCGGCGTAAGTCTCGAATCCCCCGGCTTCGAAATCAACGACGTGGGTCGCTTGCGTTCCGCCGACGATATCGGTTTCAGCGGGCGGCTGACGTACCGCGAGACGGTACCGAGTGCACTGTACTACCAGTATGCCGTTAATGTCTTTGCCTCTCAGGAATTGGATTTTGGAGGGGTAGGCACCGGAAGATATGCCGGGGTTGAATTCAATGTTACATGGAAGAATTTCTGGCGCTCGAGGGTCAATCTCGGGTTCAGCCCTCGTTCGTTGAGTAAAAACCTGACCAGGGGCGGACCATACATGGGTACGGGCGCCGGCGTGTGGACAAGCGCAAGTATTTCCAACAACTTCTCCGAAATAACCCGCTGGCGAGCAAGAGGTTCGTACTCTTCCAACGAACTGGGGAGCTGGTCGTTCAACCTGTCCGGTATGTTGGGAACCTCGTTGAATTCCAGGACGGAGATCACCGTATATCCCGGGTTCTCGCGCTCCGTCAACAGCCGACAGTACGTCATGGCGATTGACGGAGGCCGTGAAGCGACGTATGGGACGCGGTACATCTTCGCCTTTATCGACCGGACAACCATCTCGGCCCAATTCAGGATAAACTACGCCATCACGCCCGATATCTCGGTGGAGATGTACGCCGAGCCGTTCGCGGCCAGCGGACATTATTACGATTT
>JAJRXL010000160.1 GCA_024276335.1 Bacteroidota bacterium | reverse complement strand
TTCATCCTCATCGAGATCACCAATGACTATCGCATTATCCTCCCCGCGATGTTGACCGCGGTTATCGCGACCATCATATCCCAGCGTTTCAGCCAGTCGTCCATTTACTCGTATTACCTTCACCGGTCCGGAATGGAACTCGGTTCCTATGTTTATCTCCCCAGCGCCAGCACGGTAACCATCCGGGAGATCCTGCAACCGGTCAAGGAGACAATTCCCATGGACATGCCCATAAGCCAGGTGCTCACGTTGTTCGAGAACTCCAACGCCGAAGCCCACGTCGTCGTCAATCACGAGGGGAAATACGCCGGCATCGTGGAGTTTGAAGACGTTCGAAGCGTCTTGACCGCTACCTACATGCACGAGACCCTGGTCGCCGCCGATATCATGATTACGCCGGTAAGGACCGTCACACCGGAAACATCCCTCGAAGCGGTATTGAAGATTTTCGACGAGTACGGGTGGCGCGCATTGCCCGTCTTCGAATCGGACGACAAGGAAAATATTCGCTACATCGTCACCAACATCGATGCGCAGAAGTACTATCGACAGGTGGTGACTCCACAAGCATGAAACCACCTCCCCTCGCAAAAAGGCCCCGATGCCGCGTTTCATCGACCGGACTTCGCCTTTGTGCATGGAGAATAATCCGGGTCTTGTCAATTGCCCCGCGTCCAACTAACTTGATGTATTGAGGGAAGATTTTCACGAAACCACCGGACCAATGAAAACATCAAACACGATCCCCCTTCTCGCAATGGTCTTTCTCGCCTTCATGGCGGGAGGCTGTTCCAACAGTTCGAAACTCCTCGTCGAATCCGTGACCGAGGACGATTTTGATTTCGTCGTGCGCGCCTACGCGCCCTCGGAAGACGCCTGGGTGGCGGTGCAACGCATCGCAGGGAAGTACATCAACCGACGGCGGTGGAAAGACGCTATCGACGTGTACGAAAAGTACCGCGATCGTTTCCCCAACATGCAAGGACGATTCGACTCCATCCTCGCCATGCTCAAGGCACCCTTGAGACCCATCAGGGTAAAGAATCTCGGGTACAACGTAAATTCCAGGGCGAACGAATTCAAGCCTTCCGTGAGCGGCGACGAGACGAAGATCTATTTCTCCAGCGACGACAGGCCCGGTGGTAAGGGCGGAAACGATATCTGGGTTTCCACGTTCGAAGACAACAAATGGCAACCGGCGAAGAACCTCGGCGCCCCGATCAATACGCCCGAGCATGAAAGCATCAACAGCATCTCGGCGGACGGGAGATACATCGTCCTCTATGGCGGATACGAAGGTCACCTCGGAGGCGGCGATAATTTTTACTACGAAAAAACCGCGGACGGCTGGTCCTCGATCCAGCATTTTCCCTATCCCATCAACACGGAATACTTCGAATCGGACGGCTACTTTACCACGGACGGCCGGGCATTTTTCTTCACCTCCGATCGTCCCGGCGGCATCGATGGATACCATCCCAAGGGGCGCGAACCGTACCACGGGTCCTGGGCCGGGAACCTGGACATTTACGTGGTCGTCCGGCAGGGCGATGGATGGTCGAAACCGATCAACCTGGGACCGGTGATCAATACGCCGTACGCCGAGCGTTCGCCGTTCCTGCACGCGGATGGAAAGACCCTGTATTTCAGCTCCGACGGCCATCTCGGCTTCGGGCGGCTCGACGTGTTCAAATCCGTCCGGCTCAGCGAAGATTCCTGGACGGAATGGTCGACTCCCGTCAACCTCGGGAAGGAAATCAATACCGCGGACGACGACTGGGGATACAAAGTCAGTACCTCGGGCCTCGTCGCGTATTTCGCGTCTTCGGCCATCATCGGTGGATTGGGACAGGGAGACATTTACCGCATTACCCTCCCCAAGGAAGTCCAGCCGGAAAAGAAGGTCCTTGCGATTTCCGGAACCGTGTTTGACGAGGACGGCAACCCCGTCCCGAACGCAGTGGTGCGATGGGAGGATTTGGAAAAAAGCAAAACGATTGGCGAAGTGCGAAGTGATCC
>JAJRXL010000020.1 GCA_024276335.1 Bacteroidota bacterium | reverse complement strand
TGAGGCATATGAACATGGCTGGTCACCTTCCGGATTCCGTATCGCCCTTCCTGGGTTGCAGACCGGAAGAACTGACGGTCGATGACTTCATTTTTTTAGCCAATGAAATCACGATACATGAGTGACGAACCGGAACAGAAACAGGACGAGCAAAGCGAGTTTGATTCCATCGATGGAATCCTGACTTCAACGCTCCAGGCGGACGACGAGCTCCTGGATGATATACGCGACTTGATCGAGAGCAAGCAGCGCGGCGCGTTAATCAATATCCTCGCGGATCTGCATCCCGCTGATATTGCCGAAATCATCGACCATCTCACTCCGGATGAATCCGCTTATCTCCTTGAACTGATGGACGCGGAAACGGCCAGTCAGGTGCTGGTCGAAGTCGAAGAAGCAACCAGGGATTACCTGCTCGACCGTATCCCTCATCCGCGGTTATCGAAAATCGTTGACGAGCTCGAATCAGACGATGCCACGGATATTGTCGCCGAGCTTCCCAAGGAAGTGGCGGACAAGGTCCTCGATACGCTTCCAAAAGAGGATTCCGTTGAACTGAAAAAATTGCTCCGCTACCCGGAGGATTCCGCCGGCGGCATCATGGGAACGGAATTCATCGCCCTTCCCGCCTCCGCCACGGTGCAAGACGCGACGGAAGCAGTTCGGGAACTGGCGGAAAAGACAGAGGATATCTATGCCATTTTCGTCACGGGCGAGGACGACCAGCTTATAGGTGTTGTAAGCCTGAAGGCCTTGTTGCTGAATCCCTCGTTCAGGCGGCTTGAGGACATCATGGATCGTGAAGTGATTTTCGTGCGGGTCGATGTCGATCAGGAAGACGTCGCCAACGTGATGAGGAAATACGATCTTATCGCCATTCCGGTCACGGACGAGAACAACCGCGTCGTCGGTGTCATCAACTTTGACGACATCGCTGACGTTATCGATGAAGAGGCTCACGAGGACTTTCAGCGCATGTCGGGTTTGAGCGGCGAAGACCAGCGGCGTGGTATTACCGGGGTTATACGGTCGCGCCTTCCCTGGCTTTTACTGGGACTGGTTGGAGAAATCGTTGCGGCCATGGTTCTCATGAGCTTCAAAGCTACACTGGAACAAGTCGTGGCATCCGCGTTTTTCATCCCGATCGTCATGGCCATGGGGGGGATTTCCGGGAACCAGGCGGCCGCCGTCGTGGTGCGCGACATTGCCACCGGCGAAACGGAATACGGGCATACGCTCCTGCGCATCGGCAAAGAATTCCTCTCCGCTCTATTAAACGGCCTTGCCATCGGTGTGATTATTCTGCTCATCGTATCCATCTGGACATCGGATGTCATGTTTGGTCTCACACTCGCTCTCTCCCTGATCACTGTGGTCATAAATGCCACAGTTGTGGGAGCCGGAGTGCCCTACGTTCTTCATAAATTCAATTTTGATCCCGCCATTGCGACAGGCCCGTTTATTTCCACGACCAACGACGCGCTTGGCATTCTCATTTACCTCACCTTTTGCTCGCTGATCTATCTCAACTGACATATATCGCTGCATGGATCAAAGAACACCTCCTCTCAATACACGACAACGCTCCTCGGTCCTGAAATCGCTCCTTCGTCCGTTGCACATCGTGGACGTGGTTAACATATCCTTTTATTCCTTCCTATCGATTCTCAGCATTGTATTCCATTCACGCATACCGGAATGGTATTGGATCGTGCTCGTGAACACCGCCGGAACAGCCCTTGTTTACACCATCAGCTATCTTTCGCGAGACCGGGTCGAAAAAGTCGTGTATCTACGACTGGTGTATTCGATTATAACCATCGCCGTGGTCTTCAAGGAGTTGTACCTGATGGTACATCCCATCCATCCCACCGACTACGACCAGTCCCTTATCGCCATCGATTATTTCCTGTTCGGTGTTCATCCCACGCGCTGGATATACCAATTCTCGCACCCGTTGATTACCGAAATTCTTCAGATCGTATATACGTCGTTCTACCTGCTGCCCGTTATTCTCGGCATCGAACTGGTCAAGCGGAAAGACTACAAGACGTTTGAAGAGACACTCTTCATCTTCGTGTACGGGTTCTATCTCTCGTACATCGGGTACTTCCTGGTTCCTGCCGTGGGGCCACGCTTCACCCTTCACGATTTTCACGCGATATCACAAGAACTGCCGGGGCTCTGGCTCACCGACACGCTCCGGGAAATCGTCAATATCGGTGAATCCATTCCCTCCGGAACCGTGTCGCCGATGAATCTCGTCCAAAGAGACGTCTTTCCCAGCGGACATACCGATATCACGCTCATCGTCATGTACCTGGCGGGCAAATACCACTCGAAGCTCCGATGGTTGCTGTGGAGCTTAGGGACACTTCTCATCATCGCCACGGTGTACCTGCGATATCATTACGTCATTGACTTGATCGCGGGGGCGCTTTTCATGCTTCTGACGATAAAAAGCGCGCCAATTCTCTCCAGCCTGTGGAACAGGTGGATCTCACGCGCTGCCTGACTCGATCAGTAATTTCATTCTCGCGCACGGAAACAGAACGTCCCCAATTCAGTGTTCCCCGAATTTCTTCGCCCGTTCTTCCGGTATCAGAATACCGCCTGTTCCTCGTACACACCGAAGACTTCCTTCATGGTGTCGGTCATTTCCTGCAACGTCACGTAGGCACGCGCACAATCAAGCATGGGTGGCATCAAGTTGGAACCGTCCTCGCACGCACGCCGCAAGGCATCCAGCGTTTCTCGTACCTTGACATTGTCCCGGTTCTTGCGAAGGTCGGTCAAACGTTGCACCTGGACCCGTTCCACTTCCGGAGGTATGTTCAGCAGGGGGATATCAACTTTTTCATCCTCGTCAATGAATTCATTCACCCCGACAACAAACTTCTCCTTGCGTTCCAGCTCGGTCTGGTAGCGGTACGCAGCTTCGGCGATTTCACGCTGGAAGAATCCCATTTCGATGGCAGGAATGACTCCTCCTATGGCGTCGATCTTTGCAAAATACTCTTCCGCCTGCTCTTCGATCTTGTCCGTGAGCGCTTCCATGTAGTAACTGCCACCGAGCGGATCGACGGTATTGATGACACCGGTCTCGTATGCGATCAGTTGCTGCGTTCGCAACGCGATCTTAACGGCTTTTTCACTGGGCAAGGCCAGCGTTTCGTCCATGGAATTCGTGTGAAGGGATTGCGTCCCGCCCAGGACGCCCGCCAACGCCTGGAAAGCGGTCCTGACGATGTTGTTCTCCGGTTGCTGGGCAGTCAACGTACATCCCGCCGTCTGCGTATGGAAGCGCAGGAGCCAACTCCGGGGATTCTTCGCCCCGTACTGGTCACGCATGCGTCGCGCGTAAATCCTTCTCGCTGCACGGAACTTGGCTATTTCCTCGAAGAAATCGAGGTGCGAGTTGAAGAAGAACGAAATCCGCGGCGCGAAGGAATCGATATCCATCCCGCGTTCCAGGCATGCCTCGATGTACGCGAATCCGTCCGCCAACGTGAACGCCAGCTCCTGGGACGCCGTGCTCCCGGCTTCGCGGATGTGGTACCCGCTCACGGAAACGGTGTTGAACTTCGGCGCTTCCTTCGTGGACCATTCGATCATGTCGGTAATTATGCGCATGGACGGACGAGGAGGATAGATCCATTCCTTTTGCGCAATGTATTCCTTGAGGATGTCGTTCTGCAGCGTCCCGCGTAGAAGATTAAATGGTACTCCCTGCTTTTCCGCCACAACAAGATAGAACGCGTAAATATTGATCGCCGAGCAATTGATCGTCATCGAGGTGGAGACCTTGTCCAACGGAATACCGTCGAACAGCGTCTCCATGTCCGCCAGAGAGCTGATCGCGACGCCGCATATGCCAACTTCCCCTTTCGAGAACCGGTCATCTGCATCACGCCCCATGAGCGTCGGCAGATCGAACGCGGTGGAAAGGCCGGTTTGGCCCTTCCTGAGGAGGTACTTGAACCGCCGGTTTGTATCTTCCGGCGTTCCGAATCCCGCAAACTGCCGCATGGTCCAAATTCTTCCCCGGTACATGTTGGGGTGAATTCCACGCGTATAGGGGAATTCGCCCGGGAACCCGAGGTCATCAACGTAATCAAGGCTTTCAACGTCCTCCGGCGTGTAAAGCAGCTTCACCTCCTCGCCACTGACCGAGGTGAATTTCATCCCGGTTGTTTTCGCCGATTTGACTTTTTCTTCCCACGCACGTTTCATCTTTTCATATTCGTCCTTTCTTCCATTGGACGAACTGTTGTTACCATGGAGACTCATGCTTTTTCCATCCGTTTGTTAAAGGCAGTGTACTAAAAAACCTGTCGTCAAACGATCGCCCGGTCATGTTTCGGGTAGCACCGGCAATCGCGCGCTCCCCTTGTTGTGCCGGTGTCGTATCGTTTATCCATTCATCGATCGCGTGTATCCCTCGTACAAAATACTAAAGGGGTTCGTATCCGCCCAACCGTATCTGCTTCTCCTCTTCGTTTAACACTTTTCGTGGTAAAATCGTTGCTCGTTTCAGCTCGTTCGGCCGAAACGCCGGTCGAGCTCGGCAAGAGAGAGCTTGATGACGATGGGTCGCCCGTGAGGACACACGTACGGCATCTTCGTGGCAAAAAGCTGGTCGATCAACATCTGCATCTCCGCCGGTGAAAGCTTGTCACCCGACTTGATGGCTGCGCGGCACCCGAATGATGCGGCAAGATTGTCCCGCTGGTCGGTATTCTCCAGGGCATGGTACTCCTTGAATTGCTCGAGCAGTTCCTCGAGAATGCGTTCCTCCATCCCCACCCTGACATCCTGCGGCACTCCTTCAACCGTAACGAAATTCGGTGGCTCCAGCCTGAGGACGAACCCCATCCGCTCCAGGTCCGGTCGGAGTTCCTCCAGGAGCGTGAAATCGCCGGGAACGATACGCACCGAGTGCGGGAACAAGAGCTGCTGCGAAAAAGGCAAAGCGTTTTCCATCATGTGCAATGCCTTTTCATAGAGGATCCTCTCGTGGGCGACATGCTGGTCGATGATCATGAGGCCCGACTTGATAGGCGCCAGGATGTACTTGTTGTGCAGTTGCCACAACATGTGTGTATCCGGCATTGTATCGGCCAGGATTTCTTTGTCGACGAGCAATTCACCTTGCTCGACCGGCCTGCCGGTGGTGCCCGTAATTTTCTCATCGAGCGACTGGAACAATTCGTTGATCGATTTCTCCATCTCCTCCCGATCATGAGGAGATGTCAACACCGTGCGTTCCCGATACCCCGGTCCGCTCGAAGGATGGGAAGCTTTTTCCTCCTTCATGGGAAATTCCCAGTCATCAGAATCGTCAACACGCCCCGTTCCACGAATCGTCCGTCGTTCTCCCGCCACGTTTTGCCCGCGAAACTGGAGCGATGGCGTCAGATCGTGTTGATACAGCCCCTGTCGCACCACGGCCTGTACGAGGTTATACACGTGACGGTCATCGGAGAATTTCACCTCGAGTTTCTGGGGGTGAACATTCACGTCCACCATCCTGGTATCCACGTTCAAGAAAAGGATGTACATCGGATACTCGGAGTTCGGATCGAGGAGGTGTTCGTACGCCTTGAACACGGCGTGATTTATCGACCGGTTGATGATGGGGCGGGTGTTCAGGAAGAGAAACTGGTGCCCACGGGTCCTGCGCGCGAAGTTCGGCCGCCCGATAAAACCGGAAACGGACAGCGTATCCGTGCGCTCCTCGACTTCGATCAGCGATGATGCAATCTTTTCTCCAAACAAGGCTGTCACCCGTTCAAGGAGTGTCCCAGGCGCGACATCGAGAATCACCTGCCCGTCGCTGCTGAACTTGATGTGGATATTGGGATAAGCGAGAACGTATTTCTGGACTGTATCCGATATATGCCGGAACTCCGTCGAGTTGGATTTGAGAAAGTGCCTGCGCGCCGGTGTGTTGAAGAACAGATTCTTGACCGTAATCGACGTGCCGACCTCCGCCTGGGCCTTGGTCATCTCCTCCACTTCACCGCCCGATATACGGACATACGTCGCCACGTCATCCTCCGCACGGCGGGTCTTCAGTTCCACTTGCGCGATCGATGCGATCGAGGGCAACGCTTCGCCGCGAAACCCGAAGGTCTTGATGGCTTGCAGGTCTTCCACGGTTTCAATCTTGCTGGTTGCATGTCGTTCGAACGCCAGGAGGACGTCTTCTTCGCTCATCCCGCTCCCGTTGTCGATCACCTGGATCAGGTTCTTGCCCGCGCCGGCAATAATGATCTCGACGGTGTCCCCACCGGCGTCGATCGCATTTTCAACAAGTTCCTTGACTACGGATTCCGGCCGCTGGACGACCTCGCCCGCCGCGATCTGGTTCGCAATGTATGATGGCAATTTTCGAATCATTCGAGGTTCAATACCAATCTCCCGTCAATGGGCAAGTGAGAAATAGACAATGATAATCAATACGAGAAGCACGAGGGTTATCAATATCGAACGGGGCGACTTTGCGTGAATACTGGAATGAAATTTCAGGCGTCGCTTCCTCCGTTCATCCTCGTCCTTCATGGGATCATAATACCGAGGGACGTAGTTGAATGTCTTGTGTTTCGGAAATTTCATGATCATGATCAACCTCCCGTCTCGTTGCCTGCCATACGTTACTACAGCTCCTCTTCCACCGACACGTCTTCCTCCGTCTCAAGCGATCCGAACAGCGCATCAACGAATGCATCGCGGTCGAAAACCTGGAGGTCGTCGATCTGTTCCCCAACACCGATGTACTTCACCGGCGTTTTCATCTCGTGACTGATGCCGATTACCACGCCGCCTTTCGCCGTTCCGTCCAGCTTGGTTACGACCAGGCCGGTAAGCTGTACGGCTTCATCGAACAGCTTCGCCTGTTGAATGGCGTTCTGTCCCGTAGTGGCATCCAGCACCAGCAAGACTTCGTGCGGAGCCTCCGCGTGAATCTTGCTCATCACGCGCTTGATCTTTTTCAATTCTTCCATGAGGTTCGACCGCGTATGTAGCCGTCCCGCCGTGTCGATCAGCACGACGTCCACGTTCCGGGCCATGGCGGACTGCAACGTATCGAATGCTACGGAGGCAGGATCGGCGCCCGGTTTCTGCTGGATGATGCCTACTCCCGCCCGATCGGCCCATATTTCCAGTTGCCGGTTCGCAGCGGCCCGGAATGTATCCGCCGCGCCGATCAAGACCTCATACCCCGACGTCTTGTAATTGTGCGCTAGCTTGCCTACCGTCGTCGTTTTTCCCACGCCGTTCACACCGACGATCATAACGACGTACGGTTTCTTCACGCTCGGCACCAGGATGGACGTTCCATCCGTCTCCACCGGCTCATCTGCGAGAAACGCTCCCACCTCCTCCCTGAGTAAACGCATCAATTCGGAGGCGTCTTCATACCCCTGCGACTTGACACGTTCCCTGATACGATCGATGATATCCATCGATGTTGTTGCCCCGACGTCCGAGGTTATCAGGATCTCCTCGATTTCATCGAGCAACTCGGCGTCGATCTTCCGCTTTGCCCGGACGATGCGCTGGACTTTTTGAACGATGCTATCGCGTGTCTTGGTCAGGCCTTCTTTCAGGCGTGAGAACTTCAGTGAATCGAGAAAACCCATGTTACGATGCTTCAACTTCTGATAAACGAATCAACGTGAAAAACCTGTGCGCATAGATAACGAGCGAAGTCACGATTCCCAGCACGGCTACTGCTGTCATGCCCGTGACAACTGCCGCCGGTATCTCTTCGTGCGCATAAAAAGCAATAAGAGCC
>JAJRXL010000159.1 GCA_024276335.1 Bacteroidota bacterium | reverse complement strand
TTGCCCCCGTCTTCGGAATAATAGAAGCTCACCCCGGCATAGATGATATTGTTTTCATCCTGCGGATCGACACGTACGTAGTGCGAGTACCAGCCCTGGTAACGCGCGACGTCGTGGGAAGAAATAAGTTTCCATGTATCACCGCGATCAGTGCTTCGGTAAAGGCCGAGGGATTTGAACATGTCGGCCACGTCCGCATAGATGATGCGGGGTGACGATTCGAACAATGCGAGAAGTGTCTTGCCCGTCCAGCGTTCCGGGAGACCGCCGCCGAGTTTCTTCCATGACCCCTCCACGCCGCCATCCGCGGAACGGTAAATTCCCATACCGGTGCTTCCGAGGTTACCACACGATACGTACACGACATTCGTGTCCACGGGATCGATGAGAATGTCCACCGCCATGACGACCGGCAGAACCAGCTCCCATGTAGCGCCGCCGTCTGCGGACCGGTACATGCCCTCGGTGGTGCCTGCGAAAACGATCTCGGAATTCAGGGGATTGATTTTTAGTGCAAGAACTCCCCGCCGTTGCTGGTACGTCCAGTCGATGCTCTTTCTCCAGCTAACGCCGCCGTCCGTTGATTCGAGAAGGCCGATGCCGTAGCTGCCCCGCGTGGTCCTGATGTACAAGCCGCCGGTGGCGTTCTGGTACCCGTACACTTCGCCGGTTCCGATGAAGATATGGTTCGAGTTCATCGGGTCGATAGCGATGGCATTGACGCCCAGGACGGGGAAACCGGTGTCGAGGCGCTCCCAGGAATACGAGGAGCCTTCGAGACTCAGCCGCCACAGCCCTCCGCTGGCCGAGCCGGCGTACACGATGTCGGGAAACTGTGGATCAACCGCGAGCGCAATGGTTCTCCCCCCGCGATTGACGGGCCCGATCGATCTCCACTCTTCCTGGTTGGTCTTTGCGAGGAGATTCCTTTCACGTTGTTTCGTGAATGAATCCCAGGCCCGGTAGTAGGCGTCTTCCGGTATTACGCGATGGGGATAGGCCCGCTGGTCGTTCCAGAAATCCAGCGCTCTCATGGCACCGCTTTGGATAATCGGATCATGGTCAGACGGAAAAGTGCCTGGATGGATGTTGACCAGGACCGTGTATTGAAGGACGACAACGAAGAGGAAGAAAAAAATATGCTGCGGTTTCATTATGGCGCTCGTCGGATGTGATATGCTTCCCGACTAAACATGTCCATTTTATAAGAAATAGCAAAGAGGGAAGGATGATACCCGATCATGAGAGAACATCGTTTCTGTTCCGCGAGGTTGATCGCTCTTTCGCTTTTTCATAGCTTGGCGAGAGAGGATGGAACTCTAGAAACTTCTGAAGGCTTTTTGGGGGAAAGACAGTCTATTACAAGTATTAGCATAGAGGAGATACGAATGAAAAAAGTATTACCACTTTTCCTGTTCATTGTGCTGCTCCCGTATTCGGGACTTGCGCAGATTTCATTGAATCGCGCCGATGTCGAAAAATTCCTGTCGGCAAAATCCATGACTTCGTACGAAGCGACCAACGCTGTAGGAGAAACCTTTAACGTCGGCGCAACGGGTCCGGGGAATACGTACGACTTTACCGGATTTACTTACGACAACACTTCGCAGAAGTTCGAGACGGTGAATCCCGCCTCAACTCCGTATGCCGGCGAGTTTCCAAACGCCACGCATGCGCAGAAAGTGGTTACCGCCGGTTCCGAAGTTTACTTGTATTCACGACTCGATGACACGGGATTGTATTCCCTGGGAATTGCGGGCAATGCCAGCGGACAACCCGTTCTTTTGAAATACGATCCTGAGCGACCGGAATTCCGGTTTCCGGTAAAGCTTGGCGCTTCCTGGTCGTACGACGGGAAGCCCTCTGAAATCGCGCCCGGCGCCTCCATGCAGACCAAGTCCCAGTCAAGCGTGGATGCGGCCGGTACGCTCGTACTGCCGGTCGGGTCGTTCGACTGCCTGCGACTCAAGAAGGTGGAATGGACTTCGACAAAGGTTGAAGTCAACGGACAGGTTGTTTTTTCACAGGTGAAGAAGGCGGTTTCATACACGTTCGTCACGTTGACCAATGTCAGCGCGGATATTGACGTTGACACGCTGGATGAGAACAGTACGACGCCGAAGCTCGAAGGCGCTTCCTATCTCACCTGGTCGTCCACGCCGACATCCGTTTCCGCAAACGATGCCGCCAGGGCGTTTTCTCTCGGACAAAATTTTCCCAATCCCGTCAGTAGTGAATCCAATTTCATGACGACGATCACGCTGGATGGTGAAATTCAGCATCCCGTTGCGTATGAATTCTATGATATCAGCGGGAAACGTGTTTCGACATTTCCGCGGTCTTTCCTGACGGGCCGCGGACGAACGTTGTCGCTGGATATGCGGGGACTGGAAAGCGGATCGTACATTCTCGTTGTGCGAAGCGGCGACCGGATTATGACGAAAAGGATCCCTCTCGTGAAGTAATTTGAGTTGGCGAATTAGCGGATTGATCTCGTGCCTGCAATGGAAATCACAAGCCCGGGGATTCGTTCCGTCTAGTCGTTTCAACGGTTACATCAAGCTGAACAGCACGTCATCGCGAGGGGAGAGACCGGTGGCAATCTCAAAACCTCGGTAGAGATAGCTTTTCCGAAGGGACCCTTCGTGGCGCTCCGCTTGCAATGACGGTTTATAGAAACACGAGGTACTATGCCGTTACCTTCGTGTTTTGCCCTCGGGAAACGCGAAATCGGAAATCATCATTCTTATTTCTCGTTGCTTTTCCTCGAAAATGAAATTACTTTTCATGTTCGTATGTCGCTCGCACAGCGCGCCGGAGATACAGCCTTTTTTGCCCCGGAAGTATTCAACGAGGTCCCCCATGAAGAAACTTGTACTGATTTCTACTGCCTACCTAATGGTTGTTTCCTTCGCCTTCGGCCAGGCGATAGATCCCGACGCAAGGGTCGGGACCATGCTGCAACTCTTGCCGGGAGCGCAACCGGAGCAAGCGTCTGAATCGGTTGACAACGGTTTCGAGAACGTCTGGAAGCGGAGGGCGTACTGGTTCCAGCGCAATGCTTTCCCTCTCGGCTATATACCAGACGGTGCCATGACGCTGGCCCGAAGGCAAAAGGCTGCCATGCCGGTGTACCGTCCTTCCGGCTCTGCGGCAATACTGGGGGGCACGGACTGGATAAACAAGGGGCCGATCAATATCGGCGGCAGGATCGTGACGGTCGCGGTGAATCCCTTGAACCCGAAAACGATTTACATTGGTTCGGCGGACGGGGGTGTATGGAAGACCTACGACGAGGGCGAACACTGGTTTGCCGTTTCCGATGACCTTCCCACGCAGGCCATGGGCGCCATCGTCGTGAATCCGGTCGATACGTCAACGGTGATCATCGGCACGGGCGAGGCGAATTTCGGCGGGAACATGTTCGAAGGGGCGGGCATGTTTCGTTCGACCGACGGCGGCTCGTCCTGGACCCGCATCGGAGAATCCACGCTGCCGGAGTACAGCCGGGTCAGCGATCTGGTGATCAACCCCAATGATCCTTCCATCATTTACGCGGCCATTCCCCAGGACGGACGCAACAGCTACAACGGGGGCATCTTTCGCACAACCGACGGCGGCGACACCTGGACGAAAGTGTTCAGCGGTCTTTGTACCGATGTGGTGATCAACCCCCAAGACCCGAATATTTTGTATACCGCTTCGGCCATGATCTTCAGCGGCATGTCGGTTCCGAACATCGGGGTGTTCAAGACCACGGACGGCGGCGACACATGGAGCGAGCTGATCGTTCCTTTTGGTGTAGCCGACGAGAAGATCGGGCGCACGGCTGTCGGGATATCGGACGAGAATCCCGATCATGTATGGCTAGGAGTTTCGAACGTCGCGGTCGGAGGGCGCAAGACGTACTTGCTCGGCGTCTTCAAGACAACGGACGCGGGAAAGACGTGGGAGAAGAAAGAAGTTCCCCTTGACTACATGGTTTCCCAGGGATGGTACGACAATATCGTTGGCGTCAATCCGAAGGATCCTGATATCGTCATCGTGGGTGGTGTCCGCATGCTTATGACCACCGACGGCGGCGACACGTGGAAACGCATCAACGACCAGGGAGCGGGAGGCATCCTGCACGTGGACCAGCACGCGGTGGCCTTCAATCCGCAGGACCCTGACCGCATCTATATCGGCAACGACGGCGGATTCTTCATCATTTCCAACAACGGCGACGGGGTGGTGAAGAAAGACTACGGCCTGGCCATTACCCAATTCATCGGCGGCGCTCTCCATCCATCCGCCACATCAATACTGTTCGGCGGAACGCAGGACAACGGCACCATGTACAGCGATTCACCGCCGGTGTTCGAGCAGATTCTCTACGGCGACGGCGGATATACGTACATCAACCCGGTGGATCCCCGCATTTGGTTCACGATTGATTGGGGATTATCGCTCTTTCGCTCTGACGATTTCGGCAACACGTGGAAAAAAGCGCTGGGCGGCATTCCCGCCACCGAGCGAACGCTGTTCTACCTTCCTTACGTGATGGATCCGAACAACCCGGAAACGCTGTACCTGGGGTCCACGCGCGTATTAAAAACGACAAACAGCGGGGACAGGTGGGAACCGCTGAACGATTGCCTCCTGCCAGCCGCCAGTGGAGGATGCTACTATCTTTCCGCCTTGAGCGTGGCTTCCTATGATTCCCGTGTCGTTATGGCGGGAGGAGCGAACCAGGTTGCCATCAGCACCGACGCGGGCGCGAACTGGAGCGTCAACAGCCAGGGATTGCCGCTGCGCTACTGCAGCTCGGTTCATTCTTTTGCTCCCGGGGAATTCTATGCCACGTACACCGGCTACGAAACGGAACACGTCTTTCGTTCCACGGATGCGGGTAAAACCTGGGCGCCTGTTCAAGGCGACCTGCCGGATATTCCCGTCAACGACCTGATTGCTTTCGGCGATACTTTGATCGTCGCCACCGACATTGGCGTGTTCATCTCACTCGATCACGGAGAAACGTACAAGGTGCTCGGAACCGGCTTGCCCACGATTGCCGTGTACCAGTTCCTGTACCACGAGGCAACGGGCATCCTGCGCGCGGTTACACACGGCCGGGGCATGTACGACATCGATCTCGGACGGGTGGCGGATTACAAACCCGTGTTTGTCGGCAATCCGCCGACGGAAACCTTGATGATCGGTCAGCCTTTTCTCTATGCGCCTGTGGTGAAGGCAAAGCCGGAAGCGACATTTAAACTGGTGAAAGGCCCGCAGGGGATGACCATCTCTCCCCAGGGCGTCCTGCGCTGGACAGCGTCCGATCTCGTGAGCACGGTGACCATCGAGGCGACCAACAGCCTGGGGACTGCGACACAGACGTTCGAACTGCACACGGCGGACGTCATTCCCGCCACGGACTGGCAGATCGTTTCCCGCGAGGAAAAGGACTTTCGCGTGAGCCGGGTCGCCTACGCCGACAACACGCTGTGGATGACGTTCGATTCCATGATGGTGGCACGCTCGACCGACCGGGGACGGACCTGGGAGAGGCACCGGATACCAGGCAACCGCGCGGTGGTGGATGCCATTTTCGCTTTCGACGCCCAAACCGCCATAGCCACTGCGGCCAACGGCACGGTCAACAAGACAACCGACGGGGGAAAGACCTGGGTCGTGCTCCGGACCGATATCAGCACGGGGTATTCGATTTCCAGTAATCGGGGCGACCACAACCTGTTCTTCTGGAACAACCTGGAAGGGGTGCTGGTCAAGCAGGGACAGCCAGATTCCGCCGATATCTTCCTGACCAGCGACGGCGGTGTTACCTGGGAACCGATCGCCGCCCGGCCGTATGCCAAGAGCGTCATCCCGGGCACGCTGACGTTCATCGACAGGGACCGGGGCTGGTTCGCCTCCAGCAACCGGGGTACGAGCAACCCGACCTACGCGGATATCATCTTTACCCTGGACGGAGGAAAGCGATGGCGGATACGCCGTTCCCTGACGCGGTACATCAGTTCCATTGCCTTCCTCGACAAGAACACCGGGTTCATCGTGGATCGCCAGAGCGGTACGATTTTGCGAACCGTCAACGGCTTCTCGTTTTTCTCGTACAACGCTCCCATGAGCGGGAAGGACAACCACACCGTTGTTACCTTCCCCGGGACGGATTACGTGTGGATCGTGAACAGCGACGAAGCGTGGTTATCACGTGACCGCGGCATTACGTGGCTCAAAACGCGTCTGGTCCCCACCGGGATGATCCAGACGGCCGTGTTCGCCGACACTTCGCATGGCTGGGCGTTTTCGGGTAAGGGCATCGTCCAGGAACACCGGATCAACCCGCTAACCTCCATTTTGCCTTCGCCGGAGGTTCCATCGCGTGTTTCGCTGGCGCCCGCCTGGCCGAACCCGTTCAACCCGGCGGTCACTTTGAAATTCTCCATCCCGGCAACGATGCGGGTGAAGCTCACGATACTCAACGCCTTGGGCAAGGAAGTCGATAACGTGCTGAACGAGGTGATGTCGCAGGGAGAATATTACTTTACTTGGGATGCGGGCAACAGGCCGTCCGGCGTGTACTTTGCCAGGCTGGAAACGGCAAAAGAAGTCGTTGTCGGCAAGCTTATCCTTGCCCGGTAGAGAAAAGGAGAACATGAACAAGACAGGGCTTTCCGGGATGCGAGAACAGGGCGGATGGAGAAGCGCATGATCCGCGCATTCATCGGTATCGATACTCCATTATCCTTGAAGGAGAAGATTGCGGAACTCCAGCGCAACCTGAGCGTGGCGGGCGTACGTGTTCGCTGGGAGAAGCCGGAGAACTTCCACGTCACCATGAAATTCCTCGGCGACACAACCAGGAGCGTTCTGGAGGAAATGGCGGAAGTGTTGAAGGAAGAAGTCGCGCGCGTTCCCGTGCTCTCGTTCCGGGCCGATACGGTGAGTGCTTTTCCGTCGCGCTCCCGGCCGCGCGTTATTTGGCTGGGATCGAGCGCCGCGCCGGACGAGCTATTTTCGTTGCAACGAACAATCGAGGCAGCGGCGGCGAAGTTCGGTTTCGAGCCGGAACAGCGGCGGTTTCATCCGCACGTTACCCTGGGCCGTGTCAAGGATCGGGACGGACTTGAAGAGTTGATTTCGACGCTGAAGCGATGTACATTTACTTCGTTTTCCATGACCCTGGAAGCTGTTTCCCTGAAGCAGAGCATGCTCACCCCGGAGGGTGCCATTCACTCGGAACTCTTCCGGCTGCCGTTCCAGGGAATAACCTAACTGATCATTAATCATTTAACGGGAACAGAACAATGGCAGATGATAAAAACGGCAAGTCGAAAGCGCTTCAGCTTGCGGTTGAGCAGATTGAAAAGCAGTACGGCAAGGGTTCCATCATGCGACTGGGCGACAAGGCCATACCCAGGATCGAGGTTATTCCCACCGGTTCTATTTCACTGGACGTTGCGTTGGGAGTGGGTGGAATTCCCCGGGGACGCGTGGTCGAGATTTTCGGCCCGGAGTATTCCGGAAAGACCACGTTGTGCCTCCATATCATCGCTGAAGCCCAGAAGACGGGAGGCATCGCCGCCTTTGTCGACGCGGAGCACGCGCTGGATATAGGCTATGCCCGCCGCATAGGCGTGGACGTGGCCAACCTACTCCTCTCGCAGCCGGAATTCGGTGAACAAGCGCTGGAAATCACCGAAACACTTGTGCGCAGCAACGCCCTGGACGTCATAATCATCGATTCCGTGGCCGCGCTGGTTCCGCGGGCGGAAATCGAGGGCGAAATGGGCGATCCAACCATGGGGACGCAGGCGCGTCTCATGTCACAGGCGTTGCGCAAGCTCACGTCGGCCATCAGTAAATCCCGCACGACCGTCATCTTTACCAACCAGCTCCGGCAGAAGATCGGCATCATGTTCGGAAACCCGGAGACGACCACCGGCGGCAACGCGTTGAAGTTCTATGCCTCGGTCCGGTTGGATATCCGTCGCCGCGACATCATCAAGGATGGTGGAGAGATCATTGGGAATCACGTCAAGGTTAAGGTAGTGAAGAACAAGGTCGCGCCGCCGTTCAAGGACACCGAATTCGATATCTACTACAACGAGGGAATTTCCAAGATCAGCGATTTGCTGAACCTCGGGGTCAATCTCGGCATCGTTCAGAAGAGCGGGAGCTGGTTCTCGTACGGCACCGAAAGGCTGGGACAGGGCCGGGAGGCCGTGCGCAAGGTCCTGATGGACGATCCCGAACTCCTGGCGCGTATCGAAAAGGAGGTAAAGATCAAGGCGGGCATCCTCGAACCCGACAAGAACGCCGGCGCGGACAAACCGAAAACCGAGAAGCAGAAAGTCAGCCCGGAATGACGTCGCCTCGCATGGCCCTGTTTATTCTCGTCTTTCTCGGGGTTCTCTTTGCCGGATGTGACGAGAATGTATTCACACCGAAAGCTCCCTTCGAACAGGAGATTGCGGTTTTCGCGGTCATGGATGCAACCACCGATCTCCAAGTCGTACGCCTGGAGACCACGTACGATGCGGAATCAACTACCCCCGATACTCCCATCAATAAGAAAAGAGTTGATACCGCCTCCGTGCTCGTGGTTTCTCGGGGACTGCGTTACGTGTTTCATGATACGCTCATCTCCGGGGCAGGCGTGCAGCGACGGATATGGATACATCGTGGGATGATTTTAAAACCTGGGGCGACGTACACGCTCCGCGTTCGGGTTCCCGGTTTTTCCGAGGTAACGGGATCGTTCGTCATGCCGAACCGCCCCTTCCTCGATGTCGGATCGACGATTTACGGGATGGGACGTCGAGCGGTTGAAATTGGAACGGGCGGTACGAGCATCACGGCTCCCGCCAAGGGATATTATTTTCGTCTCTTTATCAGCGGGGAGAAACTCGTCGATGGCCGGGTCGTGGCCGAACGCCGGGAAATCCCCGTATCGGTTGCAAAGCAGTCTGGCAAAGATGTCTTGGTATACCCGGATGTATCGCGTAGGAAATCCGTTATTTTTCCCACCGACCTTATCGCGAGGGTCAGGGCGAAAATGGAATCCGACGGCTTTTCCAACATGAAAGCCATCGTGAAGGGCTACACGCTGGAAGTGCATTTCTATAACTACTTCATGGTAGTGCGCGGGTTCAACGATGAGTTGACTTTTCGCCAGGATGTGCCGGACATGGGGAATATCACAAACGGCGTTGGAGTCTTCGGCGCCATGAACGCCGATTCTCTCGTTATGCCCCTCTCCCAGTTGCTGAATAACTGATCTTTTCCCATGGGGGATAACATTGTCACCCGCGTCGAACGCCAGAAGCGAAATCCCCGCCGTGTTTCCATTTATATCAATGACGAGTTCGCGTTCGGCGCCCCGGAGAGCGTTGTGGAAACGTTTCGTCTCGTCCGTGGACTCGTTCTTTCCGACGAGGATCTCGAACGATTGAAAATCGAAGCCCAGCGGGAAGAGGCCTTTAGCCGGGCTTGCCGGTATCTTTCCCGTCGCCTGCGAACCGAGGAGGAAATCCGCGTGAAACTGCGGGAAGAGGCGTACCCTTCCGTGGTTATTGAATCCACTCTCGAACGTCTGCGGCGCCTGCGCTACCTCGACGACCGGAACTACGCGGAGGCGTTCGTACGCGACCGGTCGCGCTTTCGGCCCAAGGGACGGTCAGCGTTGGCCGACGAACTTCGGCGTAAAGGGATCCAGGAAGAAGTTATACGCCGGGTGCTTGACGATCTTGTCTCGGAGAGTGAAGAACTCCGCCTGGCCCGGGACGCTGCGGCCAGGTACCTTCCCCGCCTGCTCCGGGTGTCGCCGCACAGAAAAAAAATAACCAGGATGATTTCGTTCCTCCTCCGGCGCGGATTCCCCTCGCGGGTTGCCCGCGACATAGCAGAGGAACTGCTCGAATCGGGTGAAGAATAATGTATCTTTCCGTCGCTGCCACCGTACCTCCCGTCATGGCTTTCCTTCAAGGCGGGGATTGGCATATCTTTAAGAAAAGTCGCACAACCGGGACACTGTCATGACGTATTACGATCTGTCGGAAAGTTTTTACATGGCCATCGACGCCCTGCGGGCCAATAAGCTTCGCGCGGTACTGACCTTGCTGGGTGTGGTCATCGGCGTCTTTTCGATCATTGGTGTCATGACGGGCATCGGTGTTTTACAGAGCAGTATTGAATCGAGTTTCAACGTGCTCGGCGCGAATTCCTTCGTGGTTCAGAAATACCCAGCGGTTCGGATGGGCGGCCCCGAGAGCTGGTGGAAATACCGGAACCGGAAAAACATAACGGTCGAAATGGCCCGACGCGTGGAGCAAGAAGCCACCTACGCCAAGTACGTCTCCATATCCGCCGGCAGGGGCGGTGGAGTGGTTAAGTACCGGAGCGCGAAAACCGATCCCAACGTTTCCATCATCGGTGCCACCGAAAACGTGCTGTTTACACGGAATTATGATATCGGCGAAGGACGGATGTTCTCGCGTCAGGACGTGGAGTACTCTCGCAACGTTGCCGTCATCGGACCCCAAGTCGCCAAGCGCATCATGCCCAACGTCGATCCCATCGGCAAGACGATTCTTATCAACAACAAGCCTTTCACGGTTATCGGGGTTACGGCGGAAAAGGGCGGCCTGTTCGGCGGATCGCAGGATAATCTCGTGGTCATTCCCCTTCCGCAGTACCAGCGGTACTTCGGCGGGCGGCGCTCGGTGACCATCGAAGTGGCTGCCATGGACAAGGAATCGTTCGACCGCGCCATCGACCAGGTGATCGGCATCCTGCGCAAGGTGCGGAAAGTTCCTCCGGGCGAAGACAACGATTTCGAGATCGTTACCAACGAGTCGATCATCGGGGCGGTCAACGACATGACTTACTACCTGCGCGTGGGGACGGCCGGTGTGGCCGGCATCGCCCTGCTGGCCGCTGGCATCGGTATCATGAACATCATGCTGGTCTCGGTAACGGAGCGTATCCGGGAGATCGGTATTCGTAAGTCCATCGGCGCGCGCCGCAACGACATCCTTGTGCAGTTCCTGGCCGAGGCCGTGGTCATCTGCCAGATCGGGGGGATTATCGGGATAATCCTGGGAATTCTGGGAGGAAACGTGGTGGCCATCATGCTCTCGATCCCGGTGGTGGTTCCGGTGGACTGGGCGATCCTGGGCCTTGTTGTATGTACCGTTATCGGTGTGGTATTCGGCGTGTATCCCGCCTGGAAAGCGGCCAACCTCGACCCCGTCGAGGCGCTGCGCTACGAGTAACTCGTTCCTTCTTTTCTTTCCCGCCGGCCGTCGAGAACGATGACGTATTCGCCGCGTGGGGCTTTTTCCTCAAGGAATTGCGCCATTTCCTCCAGTGTCCCCTGCCGGATTTCCTCGAATTTCTTGGTCAATTCCCGGCATACCGCGACGCGCCGGTCGCCGCACGCCTCCGCCAGTTCCCTGATGGTCCGGCGTACGCGATGAGGTGATTCGAAGAGAACCACCGCCCGCTCTTCCTCGGCGATGCGTCGGAGCCGGGCGCGGCGCCGCTTCTTGACCGGGAGAAAACCTTCGAACACGAACGAGCTGATGCGCAAGCCAGAGCTGACGAGCGCCGCCATGAGGGACGATGCCCCGGGAATGGCGCAAACCTTGTAGCCGGCGGCCATCGTCTCCGAGATCAGTTCCGCCGCGGGATCGGAAATACCGGGTGTGCCCGCATCACTGACCACCGCCACGCACTCGTCCCGGCCAAGGCGCTCGAGAACGGCGGGAATGCGCGATCGCTCGTTGCGGGCGTTCAGGCTGAGTAGGGCGACTTCAATCCCGTAAAAACGGAGCAGGTTGGAAGTGGTGCGGGTGTCTTCGGCGGCAACGAGATTTACCCGCTCGAGAACGTGGAGCGCGCGCAGACTGATGTCGTGAAGATTGCCGATAGGCGTGGATACGACGTATAGCGTCCCCGGCTCGGGGTCGCTGCCGGTGTACTCGGGAATGGCAAAATCACTCATACTATCCGTTGCAGGTCCGGAAACCGCTTGAGCAATTGCGTGGCGCGTTCATAGTTGGTGCGGCAGCGAATGGTGACCATGGAATCCTCGTACTCCGTTGCCAGGACCTTGGTGATTTCGTGGATCTCGTTCACGATGCGGTAATTGACAGGATTGATGCTGAACGTGAATTCCGCGTACTGGAGTTCGATGAGCTCTTCCACGCGGCTCATCAGTGTAGAAATATTGATTCCCCTGGCAGCGGAAATGAACACCGCTTCCGGAAAACTTTCCCGTAACTCCGCGAGCTTATCCGAGTCTTCGAACACGTCGATCTTGTTGAAGACCAGCAGGCCGGGTTTTCCGCCCGCGTGAATTTCGTCCAGGGTCGTGTTGACAGCGGCGATCTGCTCCGGAAACCGTGGATGCGCCGCGTCGACCAGGTGCAGGATGATGTCCGCCTCGACGATTTCTTCGAGCGTGGATTTGAACGAGGCCACCAGCGTCGTGGGGAGCTTGCGTATGAATCCGACCGTGTCCGAGATCAGTACCGTCGTGCCGGACGAGAGGGCCATGGACCGCACGGTCGAGTCGAGGGTGGCGAAGAGTTGGTTTTCCACGAACACGCCGGCGTCCGTCAGGATGTTCAGCAGGGTGGATTTGCCCACGTTGGTGTACCCGACCAACGCCACGCGAACGAAGTCGTCCCGTCCCTTGCGCTGCGTCTCCCGCCTCCGCTCGATACGTTTCAGCTTTTTCTTGAGATGGTCGATGCGCGACCGGATGAGACGGCGGTCGGTTTCGATCTGGGTTTCGCCCGGTCCCTTGGTCCCGATTCCCCCGTACTGCTTCGAAAGGTGGGTCCATTGCCGCGTCAGGCGGGGAAGCAGGTATTCGAGCTGGGCGAGCTCCACCTGGGTCTTGGCTTCGTTGGACCGGGCGTGCCGGGCGAAGATATCCAGGATCAGGCCTGTCCGGTCGATGATCTTGCAGCCGGTAATGCGCTCGAGGTTGCGCACCTGGACGGGGGTGAGATCGTCATCGAAAATGACGAGCTGGATGTCGTTGAGTTCCACCCGCTCGGCCAGTGTTTCTGCTTTTCCCTTGCCGATGAAGGTGGACACGTCGATGCGCTTCCGATCCTGCGTCATCTTCTCGACCACGATGGCGCCCGCAGTGACGGCGAGCGATTCGAGCTCGTCGAGATGATCAAGTGCTTCGTGGGACGTCGGTTCCGTTCGACGGGAAACCCCTACCAGGATGGCCCGTTCAGGCACTTCTTCCACACGGAACGTTCCTTGCGCGTCGCGGACGAACGAAACCGTTCCTTTCTGCCCCTGTTCGTTTTCTTGCTTGTTTATCATAATCTGTCCGGATATCGTGTGTTCATGCTTCCATCTCCTTGCGGGCCCGCCGGTAATCGCGGGCGATGAGCATTTCCGCTCCCGCGCAGATGAGGGCCAGCACCAGAAATAATTTCCACAGTTCCACGCCATAGCGCGCTTCTTTTACCGCCCGCCGCACATCGGTGGAGCCGGCAAATGTCGTGACGGGATAGACCCCGCTCGCAGCCAAGACCTTGCCAGCTTCGTCCTTGTCCAGGCGCGCGGTGTTCGATTCCGCCGGATCGATGGCGACGGGAAACATACGCAGTGTGCGGTTGCCCGCCCTGAGCGAATACATCCCCGGCTGGTTGAAGTGGCGCAGGGAAAAATGCATGCCGGACGGAGTCACGCGAGGTTTGAGCTTGATGACCGTGTTATCGGGCGCAACCAATTCGAATACGGCGCCGCCGGTGCCGGGATTGTTAATGACGACGTCGAGCGACTGCCCGGGATGAAGGATATCCTGCCGTTCACCTTGTGCGGAAAGGTAAAACGCCGCCCGGTTCACCAGGGGCACGAAGACACCCCGCAAGGGAAGATCGGTTTGGGAGAAGACCGGGCACGATGCCATGACCAGCACACGGCCCTTGCCGAGCGTGGTTTCCAGCAGGAACGGGCTCCCGTTGCCGAGGGAGATAATGGTTCGCGACGCAGGCGTGGAGCCCAGGCCCAGGGCGCGGAACACCCTGGGCGATTCGATGGAGGGCCTCGCGTTCCGCGTGTTGGTGAACAGGCCCTCGAACAGGGCGTGATCGAAGTCGATCTTGCCGAAACGAAGATAGCCTTCCGCGCCGTCTTCGCCGAACGAGGTGCCGGAGAGGCTGACGTCGATGGCGCGGAGAAATTCTTCCGAGGGCGGGTTGCCGTTTCCCGACGGGAAGAAGAAGAGACCTCCACCGTTTCGGACGTACTGAACCAGGCGCCGTCTCGCCGACGTCGATAGGCCGTCGGTCCCGAACAAGTACACGGCGTCGTAGTTCTCCAGCGAGTAGCGGTCGATATCCTTGATCGCGATCGTTACCGGCTTGACCACTCCCTCGGACGACTGGCCGGGAGAAAGAGCAAGCGAGACGAACCGGGTGTCGTTCACGTCGGATGCGGCCAGGAGTACGCGGATCTTATCCGGAACGGTAAAGCCAAACGGGCACCGGTTGTCTTCGGGCAGGGCGTCGTCTTCCAGTTCCACGTAGCCCGACACCGGTCCCACGACATTGGGAATAACGGTAAAAGTAACCGTGCCGGTTCCGCCCGCCTTGACATCCACGGTTTGTTGGGCTACGCGGGTTCCGTTCAGGTACACGCTCACGAGGGCATCCTGCAAGTCGTGGTCGCCAAAAGCCCGTACGATTGCGGTCAAAGTCACCGGGCGGCCCTTCTGGATAAGATTGTTTTTCACCTCGGCGGAAACCACGGCGGCGTTGCTGACGGCTTGCTCTCCTACGGGGAAGAGGAATATCCTCGTATCCTGGCTGAAGAGGCGGAGCGCGGCGTTCGTCGTATCGCCGGGGAATATGGTTCGCTGCATATCGGTCAGGATGTACACTTCCTTGTTGACGTTCAACGACTGTTCCAGAATGATCCGGGACATGGTGAGGGCGTCGAGAAGGGGGCGATGCGCGTACCCGACTTCCGTATCGTCGATGTCGCTGCCCACCGAGGCAATGACCGATGTCAACTGCGGCGGTTCCGCCGGGAGGTCGGCGGTTCGAAGGAGGACGGCGTCGTCGCCCGGTTCCAGCATGTCCAGCAGCGCGCGGGCTTTTTCTCTGGCGGTATTGACGTAGCTCCCGTGTTCATCCGATGCCGACATACTGTACGAGTTATCGAGAATGATGACAGCGGAAGTACGCGCCTGTCCCCCGAACCCGGCGAAAGAACCCCTCAGGGCCGGCCGTGCGAATGCCAGGACGATCAGGATGATAAGCAGGGTGCGGAGAATGAGCAGGAGTATCTGGCGGATTTTCAGCTTGCGGATCTTGCTTTTTTGCAATTCCTGGAGAAAACTGATCGTGCTGAACTCCACCACCCGTGTTCGCCGCAGGTTGAGGAGATGCAGGATGACCGGGATCGACGCGGCAGCCAGCCAAAAGAGGTACAGGGGGTTAAGAAAAGTCATGTGGTCGAAATCTTGTACAGCATTGTTTTTTCATACTGAATCTTTATAACATATTCCCTGTTTTCTATAATTGCAAGGCGGTTTTCAGGTTGGAGTCGGACTTGCCCGATAAAATACGGAATCAGGGGCTTTTTTACGGGAGGGGGAATTTCTATTTTGAAAAAAGGGCGCCGGAAGGGCGCAGGATTTTTTATACTCTTGGGAGATTTCTATGATTCGATTACAACACCTCGTCCTGCTTGTAGTGACGATACTGGTGATTGCCGGTTGTGGCAAAGGTGGTTCCGAGGACACCGTGAAGATGGAAGAGCCGGAACTGAAGCGGTACCCGGTTAAATCGGGAATCATCGAGTACGAGTACACCGGTGATGCCGTCGGCACCCAGAAGCTGATCTTCGACCAGTGGGGGTATTACGAAGCCCGCGAAGATCATTATACGATGAAAATCCAGGGACAGGAAAACAAGGTCAACACCCTGTCCATCCAGGCGAATGACGTCAGCTACCAGATCGACCTGGACAAGAAAGAAGGAACCAAGATGAAGAACCCGGTTCAGGACATGATCAAGCAGATTGCCGAGGGTTTGACCGAGGAACAGAAGAAAAACCTTGGTGAGCAGATGTTGATTCGCATGGGCGGCAAGAAAACCGGGACAGAGGAATTCCTCGGCCGCGAGTGCACGACGTACGATTTCATGGGTTCCACGATGTACGTCTGGAACGGCTTGAGCCTGAAATCGCTGGTCAACATGATGGGTGTCAAGATGGCCATCACGGCCAAGTCGGTTGAAACGGATATCGACATTCCCGCTTCCGCCTTCGAACCGCCGCCTGATGTCAAGATCAAGGACATGAGCGAGTCCGGCATGCCCAATCCTCATGGCACGCCCGACCAGGGTGGTGAAGAGAAAGGGGATGCCCAGAATTAAAACCGGTCGGCGCGTTCTCCACGGCCGGTTCCCTGCATATTGCGAACCCTGCCGGGCGCACGCCCGGGAAAATGGTGTTAAGTGTCACGGCGTTCCCGCGAGAACGCCGTGAACACGTTTTCCGCGGAATCAAATCGATCACATGAAGGAAACCAGGTCCCTCCTTATTCTCCGGCATGCCCAGTCCGCCTGGAAGGAGCCGGAAGGCTCCGATCTTGAACGGGGCCTGACTCTGCAAGGCACAATGGATGCCCGTCGCGTCGGTGTGTTCCTGCGGGTTTCCACTTTGGCCCCGGATTATATCCTCACCTCGTCGGCCCGTCGCGCCCTGCGCACGGCGGAACTCGTGGCCGAATCGTCCGGGTACGGGGAGTCAATCCGTGTCGAAAAATCGTTGTACGGGGGAGGAGCCGGCGCTGCCTTGCGATTGCTTCGCGCCTTGCCGGATCGGTGTCGTGTGCCACTGCTCGTCGGGCACAATCCCACCGTAGAAGCGCTGGTGTCGGAGCTGATCTCCGGCGAAGATTCCACCGCGCGGGCGTCCCTGCGGCTGGCGGCGGGAGGCCTGGTATGCCTTCGCGTCGCACTTGACCAGTGGGTCTCGCTGAAACCCGGGGACTGCGAACTCCAGTGGATGACGCATCCCGGCCTGCTTGAAACCATGATTACCCATCACGATACGTTCCTCCTGTTCGAATCGTCCTGAAGCGTTGTGCGCCGGCAACACGCAGCATACCTGTACGCCGCGGCGGCGGTACTTTTCTGGTCCACGGTGGCCTCGGCGTTCAAGATCACGTTGCGCCACGCCGACGTCCTCCAGCTTCTTCTCGTTTCCTCGTGCACGTCGCTGATTGTCTTGCTGGGTATCGTTGCGGCGAGGGGAGATTTGAAACGCTACCGCGAGTGGAGCGGCGCCGATATCGGCATGTCCGCGCTCCTGGGTTTTCTCAATCCCGGCTTGTACTACCTGGTATTGTTCCGGGCCTATGACCTCCTGCCCGCACAGGAAGCCCAACCGTTGAACTACACGTGGCCGGTGGTGCTGGTGCTGTTTTCCATCGTGTTTCTCCGGCAACGGGTGCGTTTCGTCAGTCTTGTCGCGCTGCTCATCAGTTTTGTCGGGGTATTCATCATTTCCACGCGCGGCAACGTGAGAGGTCTGACCTTTACAGACACGGAGGGGATTTTGCTGGCGCTGGGCAGCGCTTTCATCTGGTCGGCGTACTGGACGTTGAATACCAGGGACGGGAAAGAGCCGGTGTCGCGGCTGGCGATGAATTTCGCCTTTGGCTGCGCGTACATCGTCTTGTACCTGCTGCTTTTCCACGGCATTTCACTGCCCGGCCCTGCCGGGATGGCGGGTTCCATGTACGCGGGCGTGTTCGAGATGGGCATCACCTTCGTCTTCTGGCTCCAGGCGCTGCGGTTGTCCGGCACCACCGCCCAGGTCAGCGGCCTGGTGTACCTGACGCCGTTTTTATCCCTCCTGGTAATCCACTTCGTGGTGGGCGAAGAGATATATCCTTCCACGCCGGCGGGCCTCGGCTTGATCGTCGCCGGGATCGTTCTCCTGCAGTACGGCGGGGGGATGATCGACCGGTTGCGTACCAGTCGTCGATGAACGCGTATTATTTTTTGCACGGGTGAATTCATGAAGAAAACATATTCGGTGTTTGAAACAGAATTGCGGGTGCGCCCCGACGATATCGATATGAACCAGCATGTACACAATAGCAGGTACTTCGACTACGTCCTGGCGGCGCGTTTCGACCAGATGGAAAGATTTTACAAGGTGTCCATGGAAGATTTCACCAGGGAAGGCTATGGCTGGGTGATCGACACGGCGCACATAGAATTCAAACGTCCGCTGCGGTTGGGAGAGTATTTCCTGGTTCGCACCTGGATGGAAGAAATCGAGACGCGTGGCGTCAGGGTCGGGTTCGAGATCGTGAAGAAGGAGAACGGGAAGCAATCCTGTGCGGGGACGTTTCACTACACGATGATCAGCCTGGAAACGGGTCGCGCCGCCGTAATTCCCGTATGGATGATTGAACGCTACTCGATTTAAAACCGCCCGGGGGGTCGAGCGTGGGTCACTGGAAATCCAACGGTTGACAACCTGCCGATACATTGCGACATTTGCCACCCCCGCCAGCAGGGCCCCGGAGAGGTGGTGCGTTGACAACCTGCCGATACATTGCGATATTGGGACGTTGGAAACTGTTCCCGTTCAAT
Source organism: Bacteroidota bacterium (assembly GCA_024276335.1). Taxonomy (GTDB): domain Bacteria; phylum Bacteroidota; class Ignavibacteria; order SZUA-365; family JAADGX01; genus JAADGX01. The sequence goes on along the minus strand of JAJRXL010000159.1, from coordinate 5,939 downwards.
CACGTCCTGCGATGAGCCACTTGAATTCCATGCGACGTTTTCCCATCACCATTCTTTTCGTTTTCTCGGTCTGCCTGGCCTTTTCGTCGTGCGGTAAAACCGATCAGCAGGGTGGACCTTACGTGCCAGGCATGGTTGCGGCCGCGTCGCCGGAAGCCGCCGAAGCGGGGCAGGAAATCCTGCGCAGCGGCGGTAATGCCATTGACGCCGCCGTGGCCGCCGCTTTTGCACTGGGCGTCACCGAACCCGCGGGCTCCGGCCTGGGGGGAGAGACGGTCATCCTGTTCCAAAAGCCGGGTGGCGAACCGCTGGTTATCAACGGCACCTCGTTCGCGCCCGCCGCCACGCCGGACACCATAACGACGTACGCATCGCTCCGGGGAAGGAGAGCCTCTACCGTCCCAACCACGGTGAAGACGTTGGCCTTCGCATGGAAGCACTACGGAAGCGGCGCCGTCTCGTGGAAACAGGTACTCGCCCCGGCCATTCGCTACGCGGAGCGGGGCTTTCCCCTCGGCCCCTACCGGCGGCGCAGCCTCGAAGTCTCCGCGGATGAGTTGCGACGGGACTCCGCCACGGCGGCGCTGTTCCTGCCCGGAGATTCCGTACCGTCCAGCGATTTCATCTTCAAACAACCCGTGCTTGCCCGTACACTCCGTCACTTGGCCGAAGCCGGGGCGGATGATTTCTATCACGGCGAGTTGGCGCGGCTCATCGCGCATGATATGCAGTCTCACGGGGGGTGGATTACGCTGCGCGATCTCGAGACCCTGCCCGATCCGGCTGTGATTCCCGCCCTTTCATCCACGTACCGCGGATGGAACGTACATACGCTGGCGCCGCCCTACGGCGGCTGGACGGTGCTGGCCATCCTCAACCTGCTTGAGCACACGTCTCCGGAAGAAATACCGCCCGGGACGGCGGCCTGGGACCTCGCCCTTGCCTGCGCCCTGGGGGCGGGCCACCGGGCCAGGAAAGAGCATCCGGTCACAGATTTGATCCGGTACCGGAGCCAAGTCGAGGAGCGCCTCGATAAGGATTACCTCTTCCGCCTGCTCGAGGAACAGCGTACGACCGGGGCGGGAGAGACAACGCATCTTTCCGTTGTGGATCGTGACGGCATGCTCGTGGGCCTGAGCCAGAGTGTGAACTATTTCTTCGGGGCCAAGGTGGCAGGCACGGAGCTGGGTTTCGTGTACAACGACTACATGCGGGAATTCGTGCTGGATGATCCACGCAGTCCTTACGCGCTTCGGGCGGGCGCCATGCCGTATTCCTCCATGAGCGCAACCATCGTGGCACGTGATAAAACGCCCGTGCTCGTGGTGGGCAGCCCGGGCAGCGCGCGCATCATCTCCGCGGTCGTGCAGGTCGTCAGTAACTGGATCGACCGGGGCATGGACATCGGCGGCGCGGTGGCAGCGGCGCGCATGCACGTGGTGCCTCCGAACAGGATTCTCTTCGAAAAAGGGCTTTCAAAAGACCTCGAAAGGCTATTCGGGGATGCGGGCTTCGAACTGGAGCAACCTCCGGTGGAATTAGCGAGGAACGGGTTCAACCCGTACTTCGGCGGCGTACACGCGGTTGCGTTCGAAAACGGCCGGTGGACGGGCGCGGCCGATCCGCGTCGCGACGGAGCTGTGGCTTCCGTACGAGAATGACGGCGCGGCACCGGGTTTGCCGGGGGCGATCGACGGATTGAGTTTGAGAAGAATATTCGATACTTTTTCCGGTATATCCGGAGGTTGCGACCATGAAACATCCAACAAATCATTGCATTGTGCGACGTGGGGCCTGGGTTGTCTGCTGGTTCCTTTCGGTGTTGACCATGACCGCCCAGCCCGTTTCCTGGGAACGTGTTCCCGTCCTTGGCGACACTCCCCTTTCAGTCATTGGTGTCAGTCCCCGGGCGTACATTCTCGCAACACTCGGTGTAAATGTCCTGCGCGGGGATGCCAACGGTGAACACTGGCAGGTGGCAGGCGTGGAGCCCGGCAGCATTACCGGTTTCGCCTTTCATCCTTCCGGACTTGTTTTCGCTTCGACGAGGTGGGGCGGGGTCAGCATGTCCACGGATCAGGGTGAGACGTGGAGAAATGTCCTGCGCGCGCCCGGCTCGCCAGGCCTGATGCACGCCACTGCGCTGGCAATTAATTCGCGAGGGGTTGTCTTCGCCGGAACCATGAGGTATGGAGTGTATGCCTCGACCGACACGGGAACGACCTGGAATCACCTGGGCGCCATTCTTGCCGCTTCCCCGGTGTATGCCATCGCCGTCAACAGTGATAATCACTTGTTCGTGGGCACCGGCACCGGTCTCGCCCACTCCACCGATGACGGCGCCGACTGGACGATCATCGACAGCAACCTGGTCGTGCCGCCCGTCCTGTCGCTTGCCATCGACAAAAACGGTACGATCTTCGCGGGCGGAGTCAGAGTAGTGCATCGCTCAACGGACAACGGTCAAACGTGGATACGGATTCCTGTCGGGGGGTATCAATCCAAAACAATCGGTCACATCGCCGTCGCTCCTGATCACTCCATCTACCTGGGAACCGGTGGCGTGGGGGTGTTATGGTCATCGGACGGCGGAGATACCTGGAGCCCGATCAATACGAATTTGTCGGATTTGCTTATCCGGGACCTGGACGTGTCGCGGTTCGGAAAAGTCTTTCTTATTACCGGCGAAGGCCGACTCTTCCGCGGCACGGAGCACCTGGTACCGCCACCGCCGCCGTTGCCTTCCTTTCCCCCGAAGAACGCGACGTGCCTTTCGGACACGATGTATCTTCACTGGAAAAAGATACAAGACGTCGGATATTATCATCTCCAGCTTGGAACTGATCGCAGGTTCATATCCGGTTTGTTTCTCAATGATTCAACCATTTCCGTGGAACTCGCCAGGGCGGGCGGGCTTGCGTACGGGAGGCAGTACTGGTGGCGCGTTGCCGCCGGGAACGCCGCCGGCAAAAGCGACTGGTCGGTCCCGCTGTCGTTCAGCACAATGCCCGAGCCGCCCCGGGCCCCTGATATTATCAGTCCAGGGCCGGGGGATACGATTGATATACGCATCGTACAATTATCATGGGAACCGCTCGAGTGCGCGCGGGCCTACCACCTGCAAGTCGCCAACGATACCACGTTTGCTCCCGGAAAAATGATCGTGGATACGGTCCTCAAGAAGCACGTCTTTACGCTACGTGGCCTGCAATTCAACCGCCGCTATTACTGGCGCCTGAAATCCGCGTTTGAACGCGTGTCCGGACTCTGGTCGTCTGCGGCTTCGTTTTTGACTTACAAGGCTATTCTTTCAACGCCCTTTCCCGGGATACCGCCGTCCAGTCCGTTCCTGGGGAGGTGTTACCCTAACCCGGTCCAGACTGACGTCGCCATTCCGTTTTCGATTACCCGTCCGGGACCGGTTTCGCTGGAAATTTACTCTATGCTGGGCAGAAGGATGTCGGTGGTCATGAATGCATTTCTCGAACCCGGATCCTACACCGCGCAATGGAACGGCGCCTCGTTTCCAAACGGAGCGTACATGGTCGTTCTTCGCGCATCCTCCCGTACGCGGACGGAAACGCTAGTCATTTCACGATGAGAAAACCTGGTGATGAAGCGCGCTTATTCCCGGTGTTTCTCTGTTAACACGGTTGTACGAGCGGGAAGATGGTAATCAATCGGCAATCTTCATCCGCCCGATCGCTTGATAAAAACGGCGCCCCGTGGATAGCAGCGCCGCTTGGTATGATTCACGGAATTCGAAGAATTGTTCGTCTATCGTCTGATCGCCCGCCCGGTCATGTCCGCGTTATCGAACCCACATTTCCACCCGGCGATTCTTTTCCCTCCCGATGGGAGTGGAATTGGAATACAGCGGCAACGCGGCTCCCAGGCCCATCGCGACCGCCGGTTCCACTCCGCGTTCGAGAAACAGGGTCGCCACGGAGTGCACGAGGTCCTCGGAGATTACCTGTTCCCCTTTCGGACTGCCGATCTTGCCGGAGAATCCGAACAGGAGAAGCTGCCGGTTCTTGTTTTCCGGCAGGTTGAGATAATCCGCCACGCGGGAAATCTCACGCTGCGAGCGTGTATCAAGAATTGACGTGCCGGGTCGCAGGCGCAGGGAATAGACGAACTTCCTTGCGTTGCGCGTTGCCTTTACATACGGTCCGGGCGCTGCCCCGCTCACCCTGGGAATCGCCTTGTAGAGCAGCAAGTCGTAATACCCGAGACCGCGCAGAAAAGTCTGGCCGGTGTCCGAAAGCACGAACTCCGTGAAACCGTCGACGAAGTTATTGGACGTGAACGGATGCGTGTACAGGTAGATGCGCCGGGTCAGCGGATATTCCTCGGATTCGATGGATGTAAAGTCGGGCAGCATGGGACGATGCCCGTACGCGGAAAGGGGAACGACCCGCGCTCTTCCCTGGTTGCCGGCTTTTACCAGCCCGATTCCCGCGTAATCCCTGAGCACCTTGACCGCGACGGATGAGTCCGTATCCCGTGTCTGGATGTTGGTTTTGCGAATATCACCGGCTTCGGTGCTGATGCCGAATTCATGGAAGATGTCCGTGGCATGAACCGGCACGTACACCCGGATTTTTCCGCTGCCCCCGCCGACGGTTGCCCAGCGTGTCACGCGGCCCGCGAGAATGTTTTTGAGCTGGTCGAGCGACAGTGTACTGACAGGGTTGCGGGGATTCACGATCACGGCATAGGCGTCCAGGCCCACCACGTATTCGTTGTTGTGAATGAGCGTGGTTCCCTCGCCGTACACCTTGTCCTGCTCCTCCGCGGACATAATGCGGGTCGTGATGCCGAGGTCGCAGCTCTTGCTGGCCAGCCCGCTGATCGCGGCATCACTGCCTGAGGAGTTGATGACGATCTCGAGCGGTGTTTTACTCCCGTCCATGAACCCTGTGACGCGGATGTCACCATTCCGATCCTCGTTCACGTTCACGTCGGAAGCGCCGAGATGGAAAAGGTATTCCCGGGCGAGAGCGGGGAGAAGGTTGGCTGCGACTGGCGCCGCGCTGCGAATTTGCAGGATGACCTCGGGATTGACGGCCGAGACGCGCCATTGGACGAAGTACGTGGCGGCGATGCCCGATACGAGCAGGACGACCGACAGCAGCAGGACGCGGAACCACTTGATGCCCGGTTTCTCCGAGAATTTTTCCAACTCCGTTTCGTTGGCCATGTGTTCGTCCCGGCCGGTCGCTTCTTCCGTCGTCGTGGTTGCCGTTTTGGCATCGCTCACCGTCGTGTTGCCAAAGGCCGCCGTGGCGAATTCTTTTTCACTGAACCCGGAAATGGCATCGGTAGGGATTGCATCACCGTCCGACAAGGCCTTGCCTGGAGCGGGGGAAGTCCACAAGCCGTTTATTGCCGGCAACTCGATGAGACCCTTTTCAGCCAGATTGTCCTTGTCGTCCCCGTTGCCTCCGGCAGGTTTTTCAGTGTCCTCGTGTGGTGGTTCGGGGATGGATTCCTTCAGCAGTGTATCCCGTGGCTTTTCTCTCGCCATTTCCACCGCCAGCTTCCGCAGCTCCATCTGCTCGATTTCCCGGAATTCCTCTTCCTGCTTTCGCCGTCGTTCTTCTTCTTCCTGCTTTCGCCGTTCCTCCGCCAGCTTCTCCTGTAAGCGAATTTCTTCCTCGATTTTCCGAAGCGCTTCTTCCCGTTCCTTTTTCCGGCGCTCTGCTTCCGCCTTCCGCCGTGCTTCTTCCTCTTTCTTCCGCAGCTCCTCCTCTTTGCGCCTGAGCTCTTCTTCTTTGCGCCGCAGTTCCTCCTCCTTGCGCTTTCGCTCCTCCTCTTCCTTGCGTATGCGTTCCTCTTCCGCTGCCAGGCGCGCTTCTTCTTCCCTGCGCCTGCGCTCTTCCTCTTCGGCAACACGCCGGGCTTCTTCTTCCGCTATTCGCGCTTCTTCCTCTTTT
>JAJRXL010000158.1 GCA_024276335.1 Bacteroidota bacterium | reverse complement strand
TCAAGCTGGTCATTTGCCAGCTCGGCGGATTCGTGATGTTGATCGGGTTGATCGTGATGGGAAAGGGTTGGAAGCAAATTCACGAAGCGAAAGGCGAATTGGTAACGACCGGCATTTACGCCCGCATGCGCCACCCCCAGTATTCAGGCTTGTTCCTCATCACCATCGGGCTGTTGATCCAGTGGCCGACCTTTATCACGTTGATCATGTGGCCAGTCCTCATGTACGCGTATTATCGTCTTGCCATGCGGGAAGAGAAAATGGTAACGGAGCAATTCGGGGAGGCCTACGAGCGATACCGGGAATCAGTGCCCGCGTTCATTCCCCGGTTCAAAAAAGCGATTTCACCGGGCTGATCGTCGGAGGCGGAATGTCAGCGACACATGTCGACAAGAATCACGGTAACGATGCGTATCTCGCCGGTCTGACCGAGTTTCTCGGTACCGGTGCCATAAATCATCATTAACGGAAAGAGGTAAGAACATGGCAGATGAGTATATCTGGTTTACCTGGTCGATGGGATTTATCGCCGTATGGCTGGTTGTGTTCGCTTTCTACCGGCAGGGGAGAAGGCGCATGCTCTGGGCCAGCCTGTTGACCATGCCTTTCGGGTTGACCGAACCGCTGTTCGTTCCCGAGTACTGGCACCCACCTTCGCTTTTCGACCTGGCTCACCGGACCGGTTTCGATATCGAGAGCCTGATTTTCTGCTTCGGGATCGGCGGCCTAGGCATCGTTCTCTACGACCTGGTGTTCAAAGTCGATCATGAGAAGATGAGCGTCGCGGAAAAGCATCACCACCGCCACCGCTTCCATATCTGGACCCTGCTGTCCCCGGTCATTCTCTTTCCCCTTTTCTACTTTTCCACAAACTGGAATCCCATCTACAGCTCCACGCTCACCATGTTCCTGGCCGGGTTGGCCGCGTTGTGGTGTCGTCCGGACCTCAAGGTGAAAATCTGGGTCGGCGGCCTTCTCTTCACACTGTTCTACGCGATCTATTTCATCCCGCTCTCGTTGCTGGCCCCCGGATACGTAGAGCAGGTCTGGACCCTGTCGGCCATATCCGGCTACGAAATAATCGGGATACCGGTCGAAGAGCTCGTTTTTGCGTTCACCTTCGGCATGCTGTGGTCGAGTTACTATGAACACCTGACCTGGCGGAAATTGAAAGCGGCCCCGGCGGCCGCGGGATAAACTAACGTGTCGGATCCACCAATCGCAATGAGGGAATGACGATGAAAACATACACACGAGGTTTAACTCAGGTTTAATCATGGAGAGAGGACGCATGAAACGGAGAACCTTTTTAAAGACCGGCGCCGCTGCCACGACGGCGGCGTTGCTTCCAACTTCTTTGCTGGCGGAATCCACGAAAATCGCCAACCGGCTGCGATTCCCCCAACCGCTTATCCCGGAGATGGACGGGGACGTCAAGGAGTTCCAGCTCTACATCGACATCTTCCAGCATGAAATTGTTCCCGCCTTCAAGATTCATACCCTGGCGTTCAACGACCAGGTGCCGGGACCCGAATTCCGGGTGACCCGCGGGGACAAAGTCCGGGTCAAGTTCCAGAACAGGACGGAACTGAACCACACGATTCACTGGCACGGGATGCACGTGCCCTGGCGCATGGACGGCGTGCCCTACGTTACCCAGATGCCGGTCATGTCGGGCCAGGAGTTCGTCTACGAGTTCGAGGCGGAGCCGGCTGGAACGCACTTCTACCATTGCCACTGGGGCACGCTGCTGCACATGCAATCGGGGATGTACGGGAGTTTTATCATTGAAGACCCGGACGATCCCATCAAGAAAAAATTTCCGTACGAGCGCGAGTACACGCTGATCTATTCGGCGCACGACGTCAATTTCATCCGGCGGGAACTGAACAGCATGCTGGAGCGGATGAAGGAAAGGATGTACCTGATGAAGAACGGCCGGTTTGACAAGGAACGATTCGCCGTGTTCAACACGAAAGAGGAATTCCAGGAATCGGTTCGGAAAGGGTACCAGCCGCCGTACGTGGTGAATCGAAGGGCGCCGTCCGAGCTGGCCCGGCCGCAGTGGTTCACGGTGAACGGGAAAAGTTACCCATCCACTCCGAATCTCTATATCAAAGAGGGGGAAAACATCCGTGTGCGCCTGATCAATGCCGGCGGAGAGGAGCACTACCTCCACCTGCACGGCCATGATTTCTGGCTCGTTTGCGATGACGGCCTCCCCGTCCCGCAGCCGTGGCAGATGAATACCCTGCGCCTGAGTCCCGGGAAAACGCTCGACATCATCATCGAGGGGAAGAATCGCGGCATATGGACGTTCCACGACCACGATACGCGAAGAGTCACTAATAACGGGTTGTACCCGGGGGGAAACCTGCTGGCCCTGGTTTATGAAGACATGCCCGCGGAAGAAGCGGCGGTGGACATGATGGCCCAAAAAATGGGGCTTACCGCGCTGCCGATGGTGGCGCTGGATGAATGACACGCGTCTTCGCTTGGAACAACCGGTCGTTCCGGTTGAATTCCCGGGCAAAAGGTTTTTTCGAAGCCCCGCGTGCGCAGGCTTCGCTTAAAGCAGTGTTTATCTGCATGCATTTGCAATCAGGAGGAAAGGGATAATGACAAGGAGAATTGTGCGATCAGTTATGAGTATGGCAATACTCCTCGGAACTTTTGGTTCTACGGAGGCCCAGGTCAGCCCTGAGATTCAACTGGGCGCACGGGGAGTGATGTCGTTCAACGTAAATGAAACATCGGGAGAGACGACGTCGGCCGTAAACGACTTTTCGGATTCCGGCATTCTGACCGGATTCCGGCAGAAGCTGTACAATAATTTCCGCGGACAACTCGTTATCGGGTTCCAGTTTCCCGATGCAAACTCGAACCTCGGGCAGGTGTTCTTTCACCAGGTGTTCGTCCTGGTCGAGAACAAGTCGGACATACTGAAAATGGGCCGGTCGCGGGTACGGAGTTCGCTTATCGAATTTCCCACGTTGCGCGACGACGACGCCATCTTTCTCACCGACGTGTTGAATCCCTTCTCGGCCGGCGACGACACGGAGGACAACCAGTACGGGAACGTGCTTGAACTGACCCACATCTTCGGACAGCGGTACTGGCTGACCGTACATGGCGAACGGTACCGGGAAACGCCGATTCCACCAGCGGAAGAGACGAATTTTGATTTGAACGGCATCGGCTTTTCCTTCCAGTACATCGTTCCCCGAACGCAAACCTGGAACCGGGAGATCCTGAAGCAAATCGGCGTCAGCTTCAATAATTTCCTGACCGACCGGCCCGGCGACTACAACGCGTTCGACCGCGCCCTGAAGAATGTCGTCTTCTCGACCATTCTCAATATCCGGCCGGATCCCGTGCACTTCTGGGACCTGCGCCACCAGACAATCTATAATTCAGGATTCAGCGAAGTCGCGACAGTCGCCGATTACGCTTCGATGACCAGGGCCAGGAACGTGGCCACGTTCACTTCCCTGCGCTACCTGTATCGCAAATTGGAACGACCGGCCGCCCAGGTCGCGCTTTCCTTCGGCTACAAGACATTTCCCGATCTGGAGAACCCGACCAGCCAGTACCAGGTTCTCGCCAACGCGTTCTACCGGTTGGGTGAGAATTTTGACGCGGGCGTACAAGTACAGTACATCGCGTACAACGGCGACTTGCAGGGGCTTTTCGGAAAGAACGAAACACGATTCCAGGTAGGATTAGTGTATTCCATCGACCAGGTGTGGAACGACCAGTTCGACGACAGGAACTCGCTGCTGAACCTGGAGCATGGATACATTCCATGATCATTTAACAGACCGGTCGTAATGAAAAACGTTCAGGCGCCCGGTGATACAACAAAGAGAGGTGACAACCGTGGAAATATATGACGCAATAATCGTTGGATTAGGTCCTGGCGGGAGCGCTACGGCGTACCAACTGGCGCTGAAAGGTCATCGGGTCCTTGCGCTGGAGAAATACATCATGCCCCGTCAAAAGCCCTGCGGCGGTTGCCTGTCGGCAAAGATCCGGTCGATCATCGATGAAGACATCGAATCCCTTGCCGAAGACAGGATCACCAAGGTTGTCCTGACGTTTCACGGCGAAGGAGAAATCAATGTGGTCTCGTCCGAGCCGATCGCGTACATGGTAAGTCGCGATACATTCGACCATCATATGGCGAAAAAGGCCGGTAATGCGGGCGCGGAAATTCACGATAACGAAGCGGTAACCAACATTGACGTGTTCGAGCACAGTTACCTCGTGCATACGACGCGCGGCAGCTATCAATGTCGTTTCCTGGTCGGCGCCGATGGCGTCAACGGGGTGGTCAGTCGTTTGCTTGGTTACGGCCCCCGTCGCGATATCGCCGTGACCCTGGAAGGCGAGGTCAAAGTGGATCGGCAGTCGTTCGAGGACATGAAAGGAACGGTGCGCCTCGATATCGGGGCCATCCCCTACGGTTATGGCTGGATATTTCCCAAGGAGAACCATTGGTCCGTCGGAGTGGGTTCGGTAAAGGAATTGTCCCAACACCCGAAGGAATTTTATGCAACATTCCTCGAAGAACAGGGTGTTGAAGAGCTTGTCCTCCAGGAAAAACATCGCGGCTTCCGCATACCCCTGTTTGGGGGTTCGAAATCCCAACTCACGCAAGGGCGCTCTCTCCTGGTCGGCGATGCCGCCGCCTTGGTCGATCCGTTCCTCGGCGAAGGCATATACTACGCCATTCGCAGCGGGCAGCTTGCGGCGGACACCATCCATGCGGCGCTCGAATCGGACCGGCCCGTGCTTAGTGATTACCAGGATCTCGTGACCGAGGAGTTCTTTGCCGACTTCGAGGCGGCGCAGAGGGTGGCCCGGTTCGGGTATCGCTTCCTTCGTCTTGCCTTCACGTTATTCAAGCTTCATCCGGGCAGCAGTAAAACGTTTATTGAAATCCTCCGGGGAAACCTGAGCTACGTGGAATACTGGAACGCGCTGAAACGGGACGTGAAACACGGGGTCTTCGATTTCCTCGCATTGTTGAAAACCCCCGCGTACGACGTGGAAGCCACATACGATCGCGTTGCGGATCAATACGACGCCTGGGATTTCCTGTGGAAGCAGACGCTTGCCAAATCGGCCTGGAACCACGTTGAAAACATTATCGAAAACCTCGTTCCCAAGGGTGGAATAGTCCTCGACGCGGGGGTTGGTACCGGCGAGTCCTTGAAAACCATCTTGCGTCTCGCCCATCCCCGGAGCGCCGTTGGAATTGATGTGTCTTCCGGCATGCTCAACCACGCCCGGAGCAAGATCGCCGACCCGCGTGTCGAGCTGAGAAAAGCCGATATGAGACGCCTTCCTTTCCCGGACGGCACGTTCGACGCGGTGATAAGCGCCTGGGCCATCGAGACACTGCCGGATCCCAAAGCCGCGGTGCAGGAGATGCTTCGAGTGATCAAGGATGACGGGTACGTGATCTATGCTTTTTCCAGCATGCCGAGGTTTGGCATCTCCCGCTTGTATTCGTTCATGCTGGAGAAATTCCTTGGTACATCCTTTGATTGGCGATTTCTTCCGATCAAGGAGCGACCGTATCACAGCTGTCCGCATTCCAGCTTGACAACGTTTGGAAACGAGCTCATGACCGTGGTCGTTCTCCGCAAATGTTGCACCGTTCAGGATGAAACCACCCCCTGCCAGCTCCCGGAAGACCTGGAAGTGAGCGAAGGGGCGTGACGGGAAAAAGCAGGCGGCGGCGATAGCGAGCGCTGTGGAGTTTGCGGATTGAACGACGCGCTTGAAAATATCCGATACATTTTCTGTTATGCCGATCAAGGTGCAGTACTTAAGGCAAAACACGGGTTATGCAGATGAAATGAAAAGGAGGAAAAACAATGGACTGGTTTTCTGAAAACTGGATATGGGTGATCATTTTTATTCTCTTCATAGTCATGCACATGTTCGGTCATGGAAGTCATGGCGGTCACGGAGGTCATGGCGGTCATAGCAGTCATGGCGGTCATCAACACGATGAATCGTCGGATGAAGGTGAGAGCGGAAAAACCGGACATCATTATTGAGAACCAATATCAGGAGGAGGAACAATGTTAAATATCAAGGTCGTTACCTGGTCGCTGGGCGTGTTCACAGCAGTCAGTTATCTTGTCTGTCTTCTCTACGGTCTTGTCACGCCGGAAAGCATTCACATGCAGCAATTCCTGGAGATTGTTTTGCCTGCCTTCACATGGTCGACGTGGTGGGGATTGCTCCTGGGCTTGGTCGAAAGCTTTCTCTATGGCGTTTACGCGGGTTTAGTTTTTGTGCCTATATACAATTTTTTTAACAAACGCTGGTCACGCGAGTAGGAGCGGGATCGTTCCATCCCACACTACAAGCCTACATCAAATCCGGGGAAGCATTCATCAATTCATGCCCTAAATGACGCGAATTCATGAATACAGGGCAGTCTGTCGAGACGCTATCCAATCCGAATATGTAAGAGGCAAACGATCGTTGACAGGGAATAATTAGCTGGCATGTTTCTTGAACGTTCTTTTGCACGAAGAAAAAGACCGGCGTTATAATACGTGAATTCCTTTCCAACCGGTTACTTTTTTACTCATTACACCTAGAGGATCGATCAGACCCACACCTGCCATGAATGCGCACGTCGTACAATATCAATATGTCAGCTCACACCGCGAGGTCTCGCGAGGCGAGAGGGTTGACAGCAGCGAGGTTCGATGATGAAGGGCGGGCGAACGGCTTTCATGCTGCAATTGGCTGACTTCGTCATTCGGCGACGCTGGTACGTTATCGGGGGCGTCATCCTGATCACGCTCTTTCTGGCGTGGCAGGCAATGAACGTCGGGCTTAACGCCGATTTCTCCACCTACCTGCG
>JAJRXL010000019.1 GCA_024276335.1 Bacteroidota bacterium | reverse complement strand
TCGGGATGGTCGCTGATAAGTTGACGCCAGGCTTGCCGGGCTCCTCTTTCGTTCCCCATCAGCCGAAGGCAATTTCCTTTCATCAGCAAGGCGTCATCGTCTTTATCGGTGTAACGATAGCGGAGAATGTTGTTGAAATATTCAAGCGCGCCCCGGTAGTTCCCCTTTGCGTACTGGATCTCACCCAGCCAGTATTCGCAATTGTCAGTGAGGGAATTTTCCGGCTCCTCCGCCAGGAGGCCCTGGAACAGCTTTTCCGCGTAAGCGAACTCCCGGTTTTTGAACGCCGTCAACGCGGTCTGGTATCGACTCATGAAATCCATCGTGGCCTGGGGAGGTTTCACGGTTTGAGTGCGCGGAGCGGGAGGCGGTTGAGGCGCGGTCTCAAGTCGCGAGGGCGGCGGAGGGACGGTTTTGGGCTTGGCCTCGGTATCAGGCGCGACCCAGTGATTTTTTTGGGAAACTTTTGCGACGGGAGGAACTTCGCCCTGGGGGGGCGGCGGGCTCTTGGCAAGATCGGCGACGGAGACGTCCGGAGGTTGGAACACGTTGCCGGAATCCTGGCCGGAGGATGGCTTCAGGTTCCGTATTCTTGATGCAAGTTCCTGCTTTTCTGCTTGCAACCGCTTGTAATCCGCTTCCGATTCCTTGGCCATGACTCTCCATTCCTGGACCAGTTTCGAGCATTGCTCGTTCTGTAATTTCAGGGAATCGATAACGTAGTACAGGTAATCGTTCTCCTCGATCAGTTCCTCGCTTGGCGTACAGCCGGGGAAAATGAAAAAGACAGCGATACCTGCAACACAGAGGAAAATCGGAATGGTTTTCATGGCGATACCCTTGGAGAAAACATAATGTGGACCAGGAAATTTATTGGCCTACCGCGTGTATTGAATCTGCAAAATCACGGAGTTCTTTCAAAGCTTTTTTCCGCTCAAAATGATTTCCCGCGACGATGACCGTTGCGCCGGCCATGGCTTTCTCGGCAGCCATCTCAGCCGTGATCAAGCCGCCTCCGACGATCAAGGGCAGTGGACACTGTCGCGAAACAGCTTCAACCATTTCGTCCGGCACCGGCATGCGGGCGCCGCTTCCCGCTTCCAGGTACACCAATTTCATCCCCAGGTACTGGGCCGCGAGGGCGTGGGCGACGGCGATGTCTAGGTTGCTCCGTGGCAAGGGACGAGTGGCGCTGATGAATTCCACGCTGGTCATTCCTCCCGATTCGACAAGCAGGTACGCCGTGGGAATTGCTTCCAGGTTGTAATCCCGGATGACGGGCGCGGCTTGAATGTGCTGTCCGACGAGGTAATCCGGATTGCGTCCGCTGAGAAGGGAAAGAAACAGGATCGCGTCCGCTTCCGGCACCACGTGCTGGGCGGCGCCGGGGAAGAGAACCACGGGGCGGTCGGTGGCTGCTTTTACCAGCCGAACGCTCCGCGCCACTTTTTCGCGGGTTACGAGGCTGCCGCCAACGAGGAAGCCATCCACGCCGTTTTCCGTCGCAGCAGTGACCAGTTCGTGGACGGCGTCCGCGTCCGTCTCGTCAGGATCGATGAGCAGAAAGAACAGGCGCCGGTTGGCGCGTCGGGCTTCGGTGATGTACTCGTAAACAGTCGTCACTGCTAATCTCGAGGCAAGTATTCCCGTGCGTGTTCCAGGACTTCGTCCAGCCGGGACAAATCCTTCGCGCCGGCGGTTGCCAGATGCGGCCTCCCGCCGCCGCCGCCGCCGAGGTCCTTGGCGATGGCGCCCACGATGTTGCCGGCGTTCCATTTCTTCGATTCGATCAAGTCGTCGGTGACGACGCAGACCAGGCCGATCTTTCCGTCGATTTCGGAAGCAAGAATTCCCACGCCGGTGCGCAGTTTCTCCCGCAGGACATCCCCGAGCGCTTTCAGCGCGTCGTGGCTGTTGACGCGCACTTTCGCGGCAACGAAGCGCACACCCCGGACGGTGGGAGCCCCGGTAATGATCCTCGACAGTCGTTCCTTTTCCTTCTCCAGGGACAACCGGGCGAGTTCCTTTTCCAACTCGTGTATCCGCGCCTGGAGAGCTTCCGATTCGGTCCTGGCCTCGACAAGGTCGTCATGCAAGGTGCGAATATACTCCTCCACCCCGGTCCCCGTCACTGCCTCGATGCGCCGCGTGCCGCTGGCGATGGACGACTCGGACACGATCTTGAACAAACCGATTTCCGCGGTGTTGGCTACGTGGGTACCGCCGCAAAACTCGAGCGAGAAGTCGCCGAATTGCACGACGTTGACCCGGTCGCCGTACTTGTCGCCGAAGAACATGAGCGCCCCCATTTTCCTCGCTTCCTCGAAAGGGAGATCGCGGAGATGGGTTCGGGGAATCGCTTCGCGGATCTTTTCATTGACCAGCGCCTCGATGTCTCGTATCTGGGCATCCGTGAGTTTGTCGTAGTGCGAGAAATCGAAACGGAGACGCCGCGCTTCCACCAGCGATCCCGCCTGCTGTACGTGGGAGCCCAGCACCGCGCGCAGGGCGCTATGCAGCAAGTGTGTGGCGCTGTGGTTACGCATGATGGCTTTGCGTCGCTCCGCATCGACTTGCAGGCGCACGACCTCGGACAAGTGAAGATCGACGTCTGTCTCCGGGACGAGATGGATGATCGTACCCTGCGTCCTGGCCACACCGGACACGGGAAGAGTATGCCCCTCCGCTTCTATGACGCCGGTGTCGCTTACTTGGCCTCCCGATTCGACGTAGAAGGGCGTCTGGTCCACCACGACGTACGCTTTGCCGTCCTCCTGGCGCAGGCCGATGATCTTTGCTTCCGCTTCCAATGCATCGTAACCGGTGAACGCCGTCGCGCTAGCCCCCGGAGCCAATTCGAGTTCGATATCCCGGTCTTTCCCGGTGATTGACAGGGTGAACTTCGACTTCGAGGCATTACGCGAACGGGTTTTCTGCGCGCTCATGTGCTTCTCGAACTCCGATTCATCGACCTCGAGGCCGCGCTCCCTGGCCATGAGGGTGGTCAGGTCCAGTGGAAACCCGTACGTGTCGTACAGCTTGAAGGCCTCCGCGCCCGAAATGCGGTTCGAACCGTCTTGCTTGACCCGCGCAACCACGTGTTCGAAAATTTCCAACCCGCGGTCCAGTGTGGCGTTGAAGCTCTCTTCCTCGGCGCGGATGATATTTTCCACGGTCTCCCGTTTTCCGGCGATCTCGGGAAAGACATCTCCCATCCGCGCAACGACCGCTTCCACGATTTTGAACAGGAACGGCTCGCGCATGCCGAGGTTGCGTCCGAAGCGGGAAGCCCTGCGCAAGATGCGGCGCAGGACGTATCCACGGCCCTCGTTGGAAGGAACGGCGCCGTCGGTGATGGCGAACGTAAGCATGCGCGCGTGATCGGCAATGACGCGCATGGCGATTTCGTTTTCCGCGCCTTCGTACGCTCTGCCGGAGAGTTCCTCGATCCGGCGGATGAGGGGACGGAAAATATCGGTGTCGTAGTTCGATGTTTTTCCTTGGAGGACGGCGCAAATGCGCTCGAAGCCCATGCCGGTGTCGATGTGCCGTTTGGGCAAGGCGTGGAGTTCGCCGCTTTCGTCCCGGCTGTACTGGATGAACACGAGGTTCCAGATTTCCATGACCTCGGGCCGGTCGGCATTGACCAATCCCGCGCCGGACTTGTCCGGTGTCATGTCGATGTGGATTTCCGAACATGGTCCGCACGGCCCGACGTCGCCCATTTCCCAGAAATTCGTCTTCTCGTCGAACCGCAGGATGTGGCTGTGGTCGATGTCCGTTTCCGTTTTCCAGTACTCGAACGCCTCGTCGTCAGTGGTGTACACGGTGGCGTAGAGACGATCCTTGGGGAGCCCCCAGACGCCGGTCAGCAGTTCCCACGCCCAGGCGATGGCTTCTTTCTTGTAGTAATCGCCGAAGGACCAGTTGCCCAGCATTTCGAAGAACGTGTGGTGGTACGTGTCGCGGCCGACTTCCTCCAGGTCGTTATGCTTGCCGGATACGCGGATGCACTTCTGGGTGTCGGCGGCACGGGTGTAGTCACGGGAGCCGGTGTTCAGGAACACGTCCTTGAACTGGTTCATCCCCGCGTTGGTGAACAGCAGGGTGGGATCATCCAGGGGCACAACGGGAGCGCTTGGCACGATGCGGTGACCGCGTTCCCGGAAAAAGTCCAAAAATGATTGTCGGATTTCGCGTGAGGTCATGTGAAAACTGTCTATGGATTCCGGTTTGTCGATTTATAAAGGCGCCGCGATTCTCGCAGGATTGTGAGCGTATTCGTGGCGCGATGATATTCGTCCTGCGCGGGCAGGCGTTTAGACACAATTACCGGAATGTACAAAAAATTATTGAACGGGGTGATAATTGAAGGCGATCCGGAATCACGGACGGATGGATGGAGATACGAAACCAGCGGCGTCAGTACTCGATTTGGGTATGCAAGCCAATTTCCTCGAGCACCCCGCTGACCCGCAGGCACTCGGCCATCTCACCCGTGTACACGCATGCCTTGCCCCTGGTATGGACCTCCCAGGCAAACGCTTCGCCTTGTTCGAAGGTGCACCCGATTGCTTTCATCAACTGGATGATGACCTCTTCGAACGTATGTACCTCGTCGTTGAACAGGATGACTTTTGCCGGTTCATCGGTCGCGGTTCCGTCCGTTTCCTCTATATCGGGTACCGGGATTTCCTGGGGCATGGCTATGGCTGCATGTTGCTGTTCAATAACACAGGAGCAAAGATAGTCGTTCGACGGATTGAGTGCAAGCCATCCCGCCCGAAGCGTGTTTCAAAACTGCTCCGGGACGGGATGACGGGAAAACTTCAGTTCGTCTTACTTGGTTTTGAAATCCGTTTTCTTTTTGAGAAGGGCGTTCACCCTCCACTCCGAGATCTGAAACCATTGGGGCGAAACGGAAGTTTGGACGTAATATTGGCTGCCCTCGTTGCTCCGGTAGAAGCGCAGCTGTGTCCCGTCCACGTCCAGGACGCACTGCGGATCTCCGGGCGCGGTCGTCATCGTGTCCAGGAACTCGTCCGCGCTCAACGTGCTCAGGCTGGAAAGAAACGATTCGACGCGGCCCTGGTCGGCAGGCTGCCCGTCAACGGTCCAAAGCGAATCACCGCGGCTGAGAACGAAGATGGTATCGGCGTATTGGAATTGCACGCGCCGAACCAGGTCCTTTTTTACATCGAGGATCATCCGGTCGCGCCAGTCCGACGGATTTTCCGACAGTATTCCGTATGACAAGCCGCTTACCATCCACACGTCGTTTTCGTCTGCCAGGCGCATGTAGCGCGAGGTGAAATCCGGGCCGTTCTTTCCGACAATGACGTGCGCAACGGGTTTGCCGTGTTCCAGGATGCGCAGCTCGGTGCCCGTGCTGTCCACCTGGAACACACCGTGCTTTTCCGGCTTGGAGGAGACCACGGTGGAAGCCTTCACGGCGGAGAGTTCGTGCAGCAAGTCGCCGACTTTCTTCGCGTCGGCGCGGTAGGAAACGGGTTTCTCGATTTTCCAGGTGTTTCCACTGCGACGCAGCTCGATGGTCGTCGCTCCGCGAGTGATGGTGATACCGTCCGCCGCCGCGGAATCGACGGCGATCAACTGCGGGATGTCCTCCGGATCAATGCTTCGTTCGCCGGAATTTGTAATGATGAGGATGGCGACCACGAGGAGGACGATGAATACAACGGCGAGAAAGGTTATGTTCGTTTTCATATTGTTATCTCCCTCTCATGAAACGGCGAGCGCTTTTTTCCGGGCCTTCCGCTGCCGCCACCGGAACAGTCCGTAGAGAATCATCAACAATGGCGGGATCAGGAGATCAGCCCACTTGACAAACCCCCTCGTGCCGTCCGAGACGGGATCCAGGGGCGGAGCGACGAGGTTCTTGGAACGAATCGCGATCAGTCCCATGTCGTCAACCAGGTAATCCATCATGTTGGCGAAGAAGGTGAGGTTGTCGCTGCTCCGGATGTAGTTGTCGAGAATGAAATCACCGTCGCCCACCAGCACCAGCCGGGTGTTGGGGCTCTTTTTCAGCACAGTCTGGGCGCCGGCGATCGGAACGCCATTCGTATCCGTGGGAACGGGACGGTTGGCATAATAGCTGTCGAACGATCCTTCGACAACGATGGCCAGCGGGATGTTCGATTCCGAGAAGGCCCCCGGTTCCGGCTGCATCCTGGGGTCGAGAATGAACATGCCGCTCTGGCGCCCGCTTCGCTCCGACGATTTGACCAGCACCGTAGCTTTGAGTCCGCGCGAGCCGGGGTTGACCGTATCCACGGAACTGACAAAAAAGAACGCCAGTTGTTGGAGGTCCTTCACCATGACGTTGTTCTCGTCGAAAACGGAAGCGACGGGCAGGAAAGGATAGGGGATGGCGCTTTGGATCCTGAAGCCGCCGTGCTCCTGGATCAGGGAGATGTTCGAACATTGCACGTCGCGGACCAGGTCCCGGTTCAGGCGCAGGCCGTAGTTTTCCAGGAGGGGGTCGAGCTGGAGGTCGAGCGGCTGCGCGTATTGCTGCTGGAGCGTGGCCGGGACGGCATTCAATAAGAACGCGACCTTGCCTCCCTTCATGATGAACTGGTCGATGAAGAATTGTTCGGCTTCGGGAATGGGCTTGGTCGGCGCGTCAACCACCAGCACCGAGACGTGGTCGGGCACTGCCTGGCCGTTGGTGCAGTTCACGGTTGTAAACCGGTACTGCTTCGCGAGTGTCTTCTGCACGCTCTGGAGCTTGGCCAGTTCCGGTTCACCATGACCGGTCAGGAAGCCGATAGTCTTCTGGTCGCGCGAAACCAGCCGCTTGATGGCGGAGCTCAGGTCGTACTCGAGGCTGGCCGTATTTTGCACTACGGGGATGACTTCCTTCCTGTCCTCGAACAGGAGGACGATGCCCATGTACGCCCGCTTGGCCACGAACTTGTCCGCTTCCATAGCCTGGATTTCCACCGGTGGTATTCCCTCGCGCGTGGCCTCCTGCATCAGCTCGTCGGTAGATGGATCGATGAACGTGTACTGGAGGTTGTCGCCTGCATAGGCGCGGTAGTCGTTGAGCACGTCGTAGATCGCGCGCCGGTTGCTGTTGTAGGGCGCGGGCAGGTCTTCGTTGAAATACACCTCCACCGTCAGGCGGTCGTCGAGCGCTTCCATGAGCCTGACGCTGGCGGGAGAGAGTGTGTACACGTTCTCCGCGGTCAGGTCGAGGCGCGTGAACAACCGGATGCTGATGATGTTGACAAGGACCAAGATGCCCAGGACCAGGAGCGCGTGTGCCAGCATTTGCTGCTTGTTTTTCATGGCGGCCTCCTCAGTTGTTGCGCTGTTCGAGTGACAAGGTCGTGAGGTAGAGGAAGAACCCCGTGACCGAGAGGAAGTAGATCACGTCCCGTGAATCGATCACGCCCCGGGCCATGTTTTCATAGTG